>CABRSG010000240.1 GCA_902473545.1 uncultured Lachnospiraceae bacterium
CTTGCCTCGATGATGGTATCGTTCACGTCGTTTTCATAGGTGCGCATCTGCACCTCCAGAGGCGTCGGATCCGCCGTCAGCTTCTTTCCCGCAAAATGATTGAAAAATACGACGATGCCAAGCCCCAGTCCCAGGGAATATGACAGCTCCAGGACCGTGAAGCCATCCGAGGTCTGCCCGGTAAACAACTCGTACACCTGCCCAAACAGCTCGGTGACCGCCACGTCATTGTTGAACGTCATGATCGAAAAGGCGGCTCCGAAAAAACCGCCGCCGTTTTCAGCCAGCTCACCGCATCTGCGGGCTGCTTCTGTTTCTCGTAAGTGATGATGAAATCGGGCACGCCGATATTGTTGATCTTTAGACTTGGAAATTCCTTCTGAATGCAGTCGATCACCTCCATCACTGATTTCACGTAGCGCCCCGGCTCCCTGCCGACCGCCTCCGGGAAAAGCATCGTCCTTACCCGTGCCTCGATTTCCTTATTACTGCAGGAAATCTGGGCAATGTCCTTAAAAAAAACACGGCGGTCATGTACACCGACATTTTCATCTATTTTCAGATATAACGTATCCACGTCCGTTCCTCCTGTGGGTGATTTCCATTACCTTTCTCCTATTATCCGCAAAACAGCGGCAAATATACCGTTTATTGGAGAGCGTCGCGCATTTTTTTCAAAATCTTCTTTTCCAGGCGCGACACCTGCACCTGTGTCCTTCCGAGCATCTCCGCCACCTGCGACTGTGTTTTATCTTTAAAATAACGCATAATGATAAGAAACTGCTCCTCCGGCTCCAGCGCCTCCATCGCCTCCGTCAGCACCATGCTGTCGAGCACCTTTTCGTTCATATTTTCCTTTTCCTCGATCCGGTCCTCCAGATAAATTTCCGTACCGTCTCCCTGATAGACCGGGCGGTGCAGCGATTCCACCTCCGATGCCGCCTCCATCGCAAGCACAATGTCCTCGCGGGAGATTCCGATCTCCTTTGACAGCTCCTCCACCGTCGGCTCTCGCCCAAGCCGCTTTTCCAGACTCTCCCGCGCGGACGCCGTCTTATACGCCGTCTCCTTCAGGGAGCGGCTGACCTTCAGCATCCCGTCATCCCGCAGGAAGCGCTTGATCTCTCCGGCAATCATCGGCACGGCGTAGGTGGAAAATTTTACATCGTAGGACAGATCAAAATGATCGATTGCCTTTAAAAGCCCGATGCTGCCGATCTGAAAGAGATCCTCATTGTCCGCCCCCCTGCCGGTGAAGCGCTTCGCGATGGTGAAAACAAGTCCCAGATTTTCCTCCACTAATTGTTCTCTTGCAGCTTTATCCCCCTGGTGCGCTTTCTCAATTAACCATTGGGTGTGCTCCATCTAAGACTTCCTTTCAATCATGATATTCGTTCGAGGTCCTGCCGATGCGTTTTTTCATCGTCACCGCTGTTCCCTCGCCGACGGTCGATTCCACCTGCACGTCGTCCATAAATGCCTCCATAAAGGCAAAGCCCATGCCGGAGCGCTCGGTGTCCGGCTTGGTAGTAAACAGAGGCTCCATCGCTTTTGCGATATCGGCAATTCCGACGCCCTTATCCGAAACGGTAAGGGTGAGCACCTGCCCGCTGATGCTGCAGGAAACCGTCACCTTTTTCACTTCATTCTCATAGCCGTGGACGATCGCGTTCGTCACCGCCTCGGAGAGCGCCGTCTTGACGTCCGCCACCTCCTCCAGCGTGGGATTTAACTGCGTCATAAATGCCGCCACCGCCACGCGCGCAAAGCTCTCGTTGCAGGAGCGGCTGTCAAATTCAATCATCATTTCATTCGTCTGTTCCATATGCTTCCCCCTCAAAACATCTGTGACTGCTCCGGCAGTCCCTCATAAATATCGATCACCTTGTAAATTCCGGACAGCGTGAGAATCCGCAAGATCCGTTCGTTTACATGAACCGCCGCCACCGCGCCGCCCATAAACCGCATATTTTTGTAGCGTCCCATGATTAGTCCGATCCCTGAGCTGTCCATAAAGCTTGTCCGCCGGAAGTCAAAAATGATCCGCCGGATATTACTGCTCTGTATCAGCCGGTCTGATCCCCGCTTAATCCTTTCCGCATTGTGATGGTCCAGCTCCGCCGGAAGAAGCACCGTCAGATCTGTCCCGTTAATTTTAAAATAATCCTCCATCCTCTATCCTCCCCTTTCTACATCTAATAATAAGGACCCGGAAGTTTTTCCTTCCGAGCCCCTGCTTCGAGTCTTCTCTTTTGTTTTTGTCCCGGTTTCCGGTCAGTGCCGTCCGCCTTCATTGAACCGCGCTTACCAGTTCTGAGTGCCGTCCACTGGCGTGCCGTCCGCGTTGGTTTCCTGCACCGCTGTACCGTCTGCATTTGTCTCTGCCGCCGGCGTACCGTCCGCATTTGTCTCCGCCGCCGGCGTACCGTCCGCATTTGTCTCCGCCTGCATCTCTCCCGTATCCGCTGTGCCGGTATTGGTCAGCACCGACTGATCGCTGACATACTGCGACAGGTTTGCCGCCTGCGCCTGTGCCGGGAATTTCTGTATCGTCTGGGCAAACGTCTTGTCCGCATTTGCTGTATCGCCGAGATTGTAGTAGGCAAAGCTTAAATAATACCATGCGTCATACTGCGTATCGTCCGTCTCCGTTGCCTGCTTAAGTTTCTCTGCCGCAGTGCTGTAATCGCCCTGCGCGTAGGCAGTCGCGCCCTCAGCGTACTGCGCAGCATAGATCGTAGACTTCACGCTCGCCATGATCGTATCGTAAAGTGTTTTGCCGTTGCCCTCCAGGCTGTCCGCTTCCACCCCGGCAAGCTCCGTGGCAGCGCCGCTCTGGTCGCCCGACAGGAATTTTGCCGCCGCAGACAGGAGCTGGTCGTAGCCGTCCGCCTTGCTCTGGGCAGCCTCCATCGTGTTTGTGGCCTCGTCGATCTGCGCCTGATAGCCCGCGATCTCCTCCTCCAGCGTATCCACCTTCGCGCTCTCCGCCGCCAGCTTTGTGTTGGCGTCCGTCACCTGCTGGTTGGCGCTCTGGTTGATCTTCTTCGTGTTCGACGGGATCGCCAGAAACCAGATCAGCGCAGCTCCCATGACGAAGCCAAGCAAAATATTCAGAAATGTTGCCGCGGATGAGCTGTCGCGGAACGTGGTTGGCTGGATGATCGTATCGTTGCCGCTCATATATCTGACCGGACCGAGGAATTTCTTCTCTTCCCGCTCGTCCAGCGGCGTTACCCGCCGACGGTACTTCTTTTTGCCAAGATTGGTGGCGACTCCTGTCGCCTCCTCCACCTCGTTGAGATAGCGCAGCGTGGTCGTGTTGGTCGCGTCGATCTGCGACGCCTTCTTCAGCAATCTTCGCGCTTTCTCATACTCCTCCTGCTTCAGATAAACCAGCGCAAGCAGATGGTAGCCCTTGATCAGATTCGGATTCTGCGTCAGCACGCGTTTTAGCTGGATGACTGCCATATCGTCGTCACCCTGGCGGCAGTACTGCAGCGCCTGATTGTATTTATGGATTGTCTGGTTAATGACGTCCAGCTTGTTTTTATTCGACTGAAGCCTGCTTATGTAAAGGTTCGCCGCATTGTTCTCCGGCATAATATTTTTGCTGATGACCCACTCGCTGAGCGCGGAAACCACCTCGCCGGTCTCGTAATAAACAAGACCAAGCAGGTTTCTGGCGTCGATGTTTTCTTTATTAAATTTCAGGCTTCGCTTCAGACAGGATACCGCTCCGGAAAGGGCGCGGACGCTTGCCTTCTCAAGCCCCTCGTTGTACAGCAGATTGGAAATCCGCACCACTCTTTTGAGGATCGTGACATCCGCTCCGCAGCCGCTGCAGTAATCTATGGAAGATAACGGCGTGCCGCAGTAAATACATCTCATACGACCGCCCCCTTATCTGTGCTTATTCTTTTCTTCCTGCAGCATTTCCTTCAGGATATCGGTGATATCTGTAAAGTCGCGCTTGTAAATAGCATCCTCCGCCTCATTTACATCCAGGCTGGGATGAAATTTCTTCAGTTCCTCTTCGTAATTAATCATGTATTCCTCTCCTCTATGAGTGCTTTGATTTCCCCGACCAGATACAGCGAGCCG
>CABRSG010000241.1 GCA_902473545.1 uncultured Lachnospiraceae bacterium
TTTATCTGCATATTTCGATAAATCTTTCTCGTATGTGTCTGATACAAGACTTGCAGGGATAAATACCCGCGCCTCATCTACCACAACGCTCAGACCGCCGGACAGTACCTGCGTAACAGTTGCTTTCAGCACCTCATGGTTGTTGAAAGCCTCCTCCAGTCTCTTGTTGCCCTTCTCAGCGGCAAGCTTCTTGTAGGTAAGCGCCACCTGGCCGTCTCCATCGTTTACCTTGAGTACCTTTGCTTCCATCGTATCGCCGACTTTTACGACGTCTCTGAGGTCGACGCCTGCATCGTTTGTATATTCATTCTTCGAAATGATGCCATCTGCTTTGTATCCGATGTTCAGAACGATCTCATCTTCTTTTACATCGATGACTGTTCCCTCAACGATTTCTCCATTGTGAATTGTTTTCAGTGATTCCTCCAGCATTTGTTCAAAACTCATTTCTGACATATGTTTGAACCTCCTTAATAATATGATTGGGGGTAGATGCCCCTGCAGTAATACCTACGCAATCGACAGGAGGTAATAATATTGGCTCCAAGTCTACAAGTGTCTGTATATAGTAAGTATTTTCGCATTCTTTTTGGCATATTTCAAATAGCTTCTGTGTATTTGAACTGTGCCTGCCGCCAATAACAATCATAGCGTCCGCCCGCTTTGCAATCTGCGCTGCTTCGCGCTGTCGTTCGTCGGTCGCACTGCAGATCGTATTGATAGCATTATTATCATAACCCTTTTTAGAAATAATTTCAACTAAATTTTTGAATTTATTGTTGTTAAATGTCGTCTGTGATACGATGCACAGATTTTTTCCGGTTTCCGGGACGAAGCCTTCCGCTTCTTCCTCCGTGGCGATCACCGCCGTCTTTCCCACGCACCAGCCTTTGATTCCCTCAACTTCCGGATGGCTGTCGCTTCCGATAATTACGATCTGTTTTCCTTCTCTGCTTTCTTTTTCCACTATCCGATGTATCTTTTTCACAAACGGACAGGTGGCGTCTACCAGATCCAGCCCTTTTTCCTGTATCAGGCGGTAAATATCCCTGCCCACTCCATGCGAACGAATAATAACCGTTCCGCAGGCAAGCTGTTCCAGCTCACGGCGCGACTCGATGACACGTACGCCCCGCGCCTCCAGATCCTTCACGACCTCCTCATTGTGGATGATCGGACCATATGTGTAAATAGGCCCTTTTTTCTTTTCCGTCTGTTCGTATACTTTATCTACTGCACGCTGTACGCCGAAGCAGAATCCAGCTGTTTTTGCAACGATTACTTCCATCTTATTTCTTTTCCCATCTGCAGAGTGATTTGATCTTTTCCGTCACCTCGTCCACTGACATTTCTGAGGAATCCAGAAATACAGCGTCCTCCGCCTGCATCAGCGGTGCAATTTCGCGGTGCATGTCCTGCTCATCGCGCATAATGATATCCGCCCGGATCTCCTCCAGGCTGCAGGAGATCCCCTTTGCCTCCAGCTCCCTAAAACGTCTCTCTGCCCTTGTATCGGCGCTCGCCGTCAGATATATCTTGAGCTGCGCATCCGGCAGAATATTCGTGCCGATATCCCTTCCGTCCATCACGACGTCGTGCGTGCGCGCCAGTTCTTTTTGCAGATCCAGCAGCTTCTCCCTCACACAGGGGAGCGCAGCCGCCTTCGACGCCATGTTTCCCACTTCCTCCGTGCGTATCAGCCCGGACACATTTTCTCCATTTAACAGCATCTGCTGTTCCCCGTCCCGGTAAGCGATGGATACCCGGATTCCCGGCAGCGCCTCCGACACCCGTGCCTCATCTTTCGCATCGATACCGCCGCGAAGCAGCGAGAGCGCGATCGTGCGGTACATCGCCCCGGTATCCACATAAATGAAAGAAAGCTCCTTTGCAACCCTTCTGGCAATGGTACTTTTTCCTGCACCTGCCGGTCCGTCTATCGCAATATTATACGTCATACTACCTCCTGTGCTGTGTCTTCGGCGGCGCATCTGATGTTCAAACCGTTCTGTCGCCTGACCTCTGCCCTGTCTTCGTCCTTCTGCTGTGTATTCGCTGCAGCCAGATGCACGCCAGCCGCGTAACCGGTAGACCAGGCAATCTGCAGATTGAACCCGCCCGTCAGTGCGTCGACATCCAGCACCTCGCCTGCAAAATACAAACCATGCACCAGCTTTGACTCCATCGTTGCCGGATTAATCTCTTTAACAGCAACGCCGCCCTTTGTAATAATAGCTTCATTATAATCTCGCAGCCCTGTCGCCGTCAACTCCAAATGTTTGATCTGATGGACAAAACCAATCCGCTCCGCGCGCGAAATCTCATTCACTTTTTTCTCCGGTGAAATTCCGGAGAGCTTTTGCATCACCGGCGTAAGCTTTGCCGGAAAGAGATTTCCGATCACATTTTTGAACTGTCTGTTTTTCCCCTCTTCGAATTCCCGCAGCAGCCTTGCGTCAAGCTGCTCCTCACTCAGCGCCGGTTTCAGGTCAATTACCAGCTTTAGTTCCTTTTGGCGCAGCTTTTTCTGCACCACCGCACTCGCCGTCAGAACCAGCGGACCGGTCATGCCGAAATGTGTGAACATCATTTCTCCAAAGTCCTCATAGAGACGCTTCGTTCCGTCATAAACAGAAAGCCTGACATTCCGAAGTGAAAGCCCCTGCAGTTCCTTCACAAACGCTTCTTTTGCATTAAACGGCACCAGAGAGGGATACTGCTCTGTCACCGCATGTCCGCATTCCTTAGCAAAGCGATAGCCGTCCCCGGTGGAACCGGTACTCGGGTAGGAAAGCCCGCCGGTCGCCACGATCACGGCATCGCCACAGACCTTTGTCCCATCCGCGAGAAGGATTCCCGCAGCAGCTCCGTCCGCAGTGAGCACCTCCCGAACCTCTGTATTGAAATGAATGTGTACCCCGGCATCGCGCAGAGCGCGCCGCAATGCGTCGATCACATCCGCTGACTTGTCAGAAACCGGGAATACACGCTGACCGCGCTCTGTTTTGGTCTTACAGCCGTGTGTCTCAAAAAAGCGGATCACTTCCGCATTGGTACAGCCATAAAACGCACTGTACAGGAATTTGCGGTTTGTGCAGACCGCCTCAAACAGCTCCTCCACATCGCAGGCATTCGTAAGGTTGCATCTGCCCTTTCCGGTGATATAGAGCTTTTTCCCAAGCCGCTCATTTTTTTCGTAAATATGAACTTCATTGCCCGGCGCTGCCGCGATCGCAGCAAACATGCCCGCCGCTCCGCCGCCGATGACCAGTATCTTTCTCATGTACTATAAACCTTTCTTCCGGAAGCTGTTTTTTATAGAACTTATTATAGCATAAATATCAGGAAATATATATTATTTTTTTGTGAAATTTCTTCCGCAAAATACAGAAATAAGGCGCTGCATTTTGCAGCGCCTCATTATTTTTGAGACAACTTATTGATTTTATACCGGATATGCTCCGTTCTTGGTATCTGCCACTGTTGCGTCTACCTTTGTCTGCTGTGCTTCTCTGTATTTGAAGAAGTCAGTTGCTACCTGCGGGAACAGTGCATAGGTAAGCACGTCCTCATCCTGCTGGGACCACTGAGCCATTTCTCCTCTGAGTGTATCCAGCTCGTCCGGAATAAGATCTGCCGGACGGCAGGTAATAATTTCCGCATCTCCGATGCACTTCTTCTGTACTTCCGGATTGAACGGTTTTACGGTTGCGCCGTATCTTCCGCTCAGAACATCCTTCGTCTGCTGCGGAACCATCTTGTAGCGCTCGCCGTTGATGACATTCATAACCGCCTGCGTACCAACGATCTGGGAGGACGGTGTTACCAGCGGGCACTCACCGAGATCCTTACGCACACGCGGAACCTCTTCCAGAACCTCGTAGTATTTGTCCTCTGCATGGAGATCCTTGAGCTGTGAGGTAAGGTTGGAAAGCATTCCGCCCGGTACCTGGTACAGCAGCGTCTTGATATTTACGCCAAGGTTCTTCGGGTTCAGCAGACCGCTCTCCAGCGCCTCGTCACGGATCGGACGGAAGTAGTCGGCAATCTCTGCCAGAAGTGTCTGGTCAAATCCGGTGTCA
>CABRSG010000242.1 GCA_902473545.1 uncultured Lachnospiraceae bacterium
CTCCTTCGCCTGCCCGGGCTTTGTGCGGCTGGCATACTGCGTCACCTATGAGACAATCGTGGGCGCGCTGCCCAAATTTGCGGAGCTGGCGAAAGAATACGGCTTATAAGATTAAGATAGGCAAAATCGGTTTGTCAGAAAACAGAGGAGTAAAAGTATGAAAAAATGGGAAGCAAACGTCCGCAGGGTAATCCCCTACACCCCCGGGGAGCAGCCGGACTTCGCGGATATGATTAAACTGAATACAAATGAAAATCCTTATCCGCCCGCGCCGGGCGTGCAGGCGAAAATAAAAGAGCTGTGCGCCGAAGAGCTGCGCCTGTATCCAGCTCCGGCGGCGGATGCGCTGGTGGAAGGGCTTGCGGACTACTATAGTCTTTCCAGGGAGCAGGTGTTTGTCGGTGTCGGCTCAGACGACGTACTGGCGATGGCATTCCTCACCTTCTTCAACAGCAAAAAGCCGGTACTGTTCCCGGATATCACATACTCTTTCTACGATGTGTGGGCGGGACTGTTCCGCATCCCCTACGAGTGTCAGCCGCTGAATGACCGGTTTGAGATCGTAAAAGAGGACTACTACAAAGAAAATGGCGGCGTAGTGTTCCCAAATCCCAACGCGCCGACCGGTATGGAGCTTCCGCTGGCGGATATTGAGGACATCATCTGCCACAACCGGGATGTGGTAGTAATTGTTGACGAGGCGTACATAGATTTCGGGGCAAAATCTGCGCTGGAGCTGATTGAAAAATACGATAACCTGCTTGTTGTGCAGACCTTTTCGAAATCGCGCTCCCTTGCCGGACTGCGCATCGGCTATGCGTTCGGCAGCAGGGCGCTGATCAAATATCTGAACGATGCCAAATACTCCTTCAACTCCTACACGATGAACCGTCCGAGCCTTGCGCTTGGCGCGGAGGCGCTGAAGGACGACGCATATTTTAAGGAGACAACGGCAAAAATTATTGCAGCGAGAGAGCGCACGAAAAAAGAGCTGGCGGCGCTTGGCTTTACGTTCGGCGATTCCAAAGCAAACTTCCTGTTCGTGACGCACCCGGATTATCCGGCGAAGGAGCTGTTTGAGGCTCTGCGCGAAAAGCATATTTTCGTGCGGTATTTTGCAAAGCCGCGCATCGACAATTATCTGCGCATCACGATTGGCACGGATGAGCAGATGGACGCTTTGATTTCATTTCTGAAGGAATACAAACGGACGTCCGGCGGGGAATAAAGCTTCCTGACGGGGCGAAAAGCCTTCTGGTCGGGCGGAAACATTATATATAAAGGAGAGTTTTATGAATAGTTTATTATCCTGGATGACGGCTGCCTTTGGCGGTGTACTTACGAAAGAGGCGCTGGCATTTGTGATTTCTATGGTGCCGATTCTGGAGCTGCGCGGCGGGCTGATTTTTTCCTCCGCAGCGGGCATTGATATGTGGAAGGCGATCCCTATCTGCGTGATCGGAAATCTGATCCCGGTGCCGTTCATCCTGCTTTTGATCACGAAGATTTTTAACTGGCTGAAAAAGACAAAGGTTTTCCGCCCGATGGTGGAGAAGCTGGAAAACAAGGCGATGAGCAAAAAAGATCAGATTGAAAAGTATGAATTCTGGGGACTGGTGCTGTTTGTCGGCATTCCGCTTCCGGGCACCGGTGCGTGGACTGGTTCGCTGATCGCGGCTCTTCTGGACATGAAATTCCGGAAAGCGTTCCCGGCGGTGATCATTGGCGTCTGCCTGGCAACTGTTATCATGACGACGATTTCCTACGTGATTCCGGGATTTTTCTTCTGAATGTAACAAAGGAGAAAAGCAGCAGGAGAGTGATTATCCGGAAGAATAAAGGAGAATACGATGGAAAAAGAAACGACTGCTTACAGCAGCTTTGCAAAAGTTTACGACCTCTTTATGAGCGAGATTCCATACGAGGAGTGGCACTCATGCGTGAAAGAGCTACTGCGGGCGGAGGGCATCTGTGACGGGCTTGTGCTGGAGCTTGGCTGCGGCACAGGCACCTTCACGGAGCTGCTTGCCGCCGACGGCTATGACATGATCGGTGTGGATAATTCCGTAGAAATGCTGGAGATCGCCGCGCAGAAAAAGGAGGTTTCCGGTGCGGATATTCTGTATCTGTGCCAGGATATGCGCGAATTTGAGCTGTACGGCACGGTGCGCGCGGTGGTGAGCGTCTGCGATTCCATGAATTACATCACCGGCGAGGAAGATTTAAAAACGGTCTTTTCGCTGGTCAATAACTATCTTGATCCCGGCGGCATCTTTCTTTTTGATTTAAAGACTGCCTTTTATTTCCGGGAGGTGATGGGCGACTGCGTGCTTGCGGACAATCGCGGGGAGGCAAGCTACATCTGGGAAAACTATTATTTTGAAGACGAGCAGATGAACGAGTATGATCTGACGCTGTTTCTGCGGGAGGAAAACGGTCTCTACCGCAAACAGGAGGAATCGCATCTGCAGAGAGCCTATGAGCCGGATACGATCCGTCGGCTTTTAAAAGAGGCGGGGCTGAAATTTGAACGGGCACTCGACGCTGATATGGGCGGGGAAGTGCGCGCGGACAAGGGAGTGTACAAAATAAAGTGAAGGATTATATTGTAAGAGCAACGGCGGCGGACAGCCAGATACGCGCGTTTGCCGCGACGACAAGGGAGCTTGTGGAGACGGCGCGCAGCGCGCACAACACAAGTCCGGTGGCGACGGCGGCGCTTGGGCGTCTTCTGACTGCCGGAGCGATGATGGGCAGCATGATGAAGGGCGACGAGGACCTTCTGACGCTGCAGATTAAAGCGGGCGGTCCTTTAAACGGACTTTTAGTGACGGCGGATTCCCACGGAAATGTCAAGGGCTATGTGGGCAATCCGAACGTTGTCATCCCGGCGAACAGCAAGGGAAAGCTGGACGTGGCGGGAGCGGTCGGACCGGGATTTCTGACGGTTATCAAGGACATGGGCTTAAAGGAGCCTTACTCCGGACAGACCATGCTGCAGACCTGCGAGATCGCTGAGGATTTAACGTATTATTTTGCGACCTCGGAGCAGGTGCCCTCCGCGGTCGGGCTTGGTGTGCTTATGAACCGTGAGAATACCGTGCGTCAGGCGGGCGGCTTTATCATTCAGCTAATGCCGTTTGCCGCAGAGGAGGTCATCTCCGCCCTGGAGAATAAAATTGCCGAAGTGACGAGCGTCACCGCGATGCTGGAGGCGGGAAGCAGCCCGGAACATATCCTGGAGCAGCTTCTCGGCGATCTGGGGCTGGAAATCACCGACACCATGCCGACGCAGTTTCATTGCAACTGCTCAAAGGAGCGTGTGGCGAAGGCGGTTGTCAGCGTTGGAAAAAAAGAACTGCAGTCGATGATCAATGAGGGAAAGCAGATCGAGGTGAACTGTCATTTCTGCAATACAAATTATGAGTTTTCCGTTGAGGAGCTGAAGGAATTATATAAACGCGCGAGCCGGGCATAACGGCGCGGATTCCGGAATTGGGCATGTTGGCGCGCAAAATAACGAAACAGGAGGTGCTTCCATGAGGCATGGATTTGTGAAGGCGGCGGCGGTGACGCCGGAGCTGAAAGTAGCGGACTGCATATACAATACGGCGCAGATCTGCGCGCAGGCGAAAGAGGCGGCGGACGCCGGGGCGAAAATTATCGTATTTCCGGAGCTTGGCATCACGGGCTATACCTGCAGCGACCTTTTCTGGCAGGAGCGGCTGCTGGCGTCGGCAAAGGAAGGGCTGCGCAAAATTGTGGATGCCTCGCGGGAGTGGGACGCTTTGGTGTTTGTTGGACTTCCGTGGGAGAAGGAGCAGAAGCTTTATAACGTGGCGGCGGCAGTCAGCCGGGGAAGGCTGCTCGGTCTGGTGCCGAAGCGCTTCCTGCCGAATTATGCGGAGTTTTACGAGGCGCGTCATTTCACGCCGGGAGAGGGAGCAATTTCCTGGACGGAATTTGAGGGCAGCCCGGTGCCGTTTGGACAAAATCTTTTGTTTGTCTGCCGGGAAATGGAAGGGCTGACAGTGGCAGCCGAGATCTGCGAGGATCTGTGG
>CABRSG010000243.1 GCA_902473545.1 uncultured Lachnospiraceae bacterium
AAGGGCTTCAGATGGCAAAGGCGGCAATCCCCTATCTGCCCGGTTCCATCCAGAAAGCTTTTTCTGTTTATATCAAAATGATGGAGGTTTCCAATATTCTTTCCTATTACAATAATCCGGTGCACGCCTGCAGCGCGCTGTCCGCAAGCCCGGAGGAGGTCTTGAACGATATTCTCCCGTACTGCACCGACGCACAGCGCCAGACAATCGACCAGGCGGTAAATTTAATAAACACCTTAAAAATGTATCAGGAAATTCAGAAAATGTGAGGATAGGCTATGGCAAATAATGATTTTAGCTGGATGAACAATCCGGCGCTGAAAAATATCGACGCGGCGAAGCTGCAGATGCTTATGACGCTCGCAAACCAGGGAAATGGCAAATCGCAAAAAGAGCTGCTGCCATTTCTCATGACAGCAGCATCTCAGGCAAAATCAAGCGGCAATTCCTTTACAAATGATGAAACAAATCTGATCCTGGAGGTCCTGAAGCAAGGAAAATCTCCGGAAGAAACCGCCAAAATCGAACAGATGGTATCGCTCGTGCAAAAAATGAGGCAGATGCGTTAGCTCTCTTCCTCAAGAATACACTCGCGCAGCATCGTCAGCGCCTTTACCACTGCGCTCTCGCGGATCTTTGCGCGCTCTCCCTTAAAATGGAACTCCTTCACAGTAATTTTCCCATGATAGGAACATGCCATATAAACAAGTCCGACCGGTTTATTCTCCTCCGCTGCCGGACCGGCAAGACCTGTCAGAGAGATACAGACGTCGGAACCGGTGATGAACGCTCCGTTCTTCGCCATTTCCTTTGCCGTTTTTTCGCTGACCGCACCGTAATCCTTCAGCGTCGTTTTCTTCACATCAAGCAGCTTCCTCTTGGCGCGGTTGCAGTACGTGACAAGCCCCTGTCTAAAAACATCGGAGGCTCCCGGAACATTAGTCAGCCGCGCCGCCAGCATTCCGCCCGTAATAGACTCCGCCGTTGTGAGCGTAAGCTCCCGCGCGTGCATCATCTGAAGCACCGCCTGCTCTAAGGTCACCTGTTCATCCATCGTGTAGATTGCATTGCCAAAGCGGTTTTTCAGCTCCCTGACCATCGGCTTTTCATCAGCCGCTTTGCTTCTTTTTCATCCGGTGCACTCGCTGTCACCCGCAGATGCACCTCTCCGGTCTTTGCGTAGGTGGCGATCGTCGGATTTGTCTGATTGTCGATCAGATCCTTAATCTGCGTCTCCACCGCGCTCTCGCCCACGCCGCACAGCTTCACCATCACAGAGTAGATAACCTCCGGACGCCTCTTGTTCAGGTAAGGGAAAATATCGTGCTCAAACATCGGCTTCAGCTCGTTTGGCGGACCCGGAAGGAGAATCACGGATTTCCCGTTTTCCTCCATGATGATACCGGGCGCCGTGCCGTTGTGATTATCCACCACAATGCAGCCCTCCGGAACCATCGCCTGCTTCCAGTTATTTTCCGTGATCTTCTTCATGGAGCTGTTTTTAAAATACTCCTCAATAAGTTCGCGGGAGTGCTTATCCTCCACAAGCTTTTTTCCCATAACGCGCGCGGCAGTCTCCTTTGTGAGGTCATCCTGCGTCGGTCCAAGACCGCCGGATAAGATCACGACGTCCGAACGGCCGAGCGCCGTTTTTAAGGTCTCCTCCAGACGTTTTTCATTATCTCCCACGGACGTCTCATAATAGAGCGACAGTCCCAGAAGGGCGCATTTTTCGGAAAGATACGCTGCGTTTGTATTCACAATATTTCCAAGTAAAATCTCTGTGCCAACCGAAATCAGTTCTACGATCATGTTCTTCTCCTCTGCTTATGACTGCATACTCAAAACCTGTTTGTTATTCCAGATATAATCAACCAGTGAAATAATCGTCAGAGCCAGCGCCAGCCAGATAAAAATCTGCTCCAGCACGGCAAACGCTCCGCCGAGATCGGCGATCAGCAGGATGATCATGATCATCTGTGCCGTGGTCTTAAATTTCCCCCACCAGCCAGCCGCGATCACGATTCCGTTGTCGGAGGCGATCAGACGAAAGCCGCTGATCGCAAACTCACGGCTGATGATAATAATGACGATCCACGCCGGAAGCCTTCCAAGCTCCACCAGGCAGATCATTGCAGCGCTTACCAGCAGTTTATCTGCCAACGGATCCATAAATTTTCCAAAATTCGTAACCAGATGATTTTTTCTTGCCAGGTAGCCGTCCAGCCAGTCCGTCATGCTTGCAAGCACAAAAATCGCCAGCGCAAGAAAGCGGAGGTTCCCTGATCTTCCAACCAGCATACAGATTACAAAGGGAATGATCAGAATCATTCTAAGGGTCGTCAGTTTATTCGGCAAATTCATTTTCTATCTCTCCTATCAAATCGTATTCCAGCGCGCCGGTAATGCGAACCCTCGCAAAATCACCGCTCATCAGTGTTTCCTGCGTCTCGATAAACAGATACCCGTCTATTCCGGGTGCATCGGCGTACGTTCTCGCCACGTAGACATTTTCGTCTGTGAGATACCCCTCCACCATCGCGGTGACTACTCTGCCGCGGCAGGCGTCGTTTTTCTCAAATACAATCTCCTGCTGCAGTTCCATCAGCTCGTCCCTGCGCGCTTCCTTTACCTCCTGCGCGATCTGCTCCTCCATCGCGGCAGCCGGGGTGTCCTCCTCCTGGGAGTAGGTAAACACGCCGAGACGTTCAAACTCCATCTCATCGACGAATGCCATCAGCTCCTCGTGATCCTCCTGCGTCTCCCCCGGGAAACCGGAGATCAGGGTGGTGCGCAGCGCGATATCCGGAATCTCCCGACGCAGCTTTGTGATGATTTCCACAAGCTGCTCCTTTGAGGTGCGCCGTCCCATCCTTTTTAAAATACGGTCGCTCGCGTGCTGAATCGGCAAATCAAGATAATGACAGACCTTCTTTTCGCCCCGGATCGTCTCGATCAGCTCGTCATAGATTTCTTCCGGGTAGCAATACAACACGCGGATCCAGCGGATTCCCTTTATTTTGCAAAGCTCCCTTAAAAGAAGATGCAGGCTTTTCTTCCCGTATAAATCCACTCCATACAGCGTAGTCTCCTGCGCTACCAGGATCAGCTCCTTTACCCCCTGCGCCGCAAGCTCCTCCGCCTGCGCCAGCAGACGCTCCATCGGCACGCTGCGGAAATTGCCGCGGATTTTCGGGATGATACAGTAGGTGCAGTGCTTGTCGCACCCTTCTGCGATCTTTAAGTGCGCATAGTGCCCGCCGGTCGTGACCACGCGCCCCGCATCCGGCATCGGCAGACGCTCCAGCGTCTGGAAGTGCAAGTATTTCTGCCCCGCCAGCACCCGTTCCACCGTCTCTACGATTTCATCATAGGACGAGGTGCCGAGCACGGCGTCTACCTCCTTGATCTCCGTCGTGATCTCCTCGCGATACCGCTGCGCCAGACAACCGGTGACGATCAGCGCCTTACAGGTTCCCTTTTTGCGGTGCTCCGCCATCTCCAGAATCGTCTGAACACTTTCTTCCTTTGCATCGTTGATGAAGCAGCAGGTGTTGATGATGATGATATCCGCCTGCTCCTCATCGTCCGTCATGGCATAGCCCTTCCCGGAGAGCAGCCCGAGCATTTCCTCGGAGTCCACCAGGTTTTTGTCACAGCCAAGCGATATAAATAGTATTTTCATCGTTATTCTCCATTGCCATTTGCCCCGTCTGCGTGAGCAACCGCGGTAATCTCATCGGTCACGTCAACGGCATCCGCCCGAACATCCGCCACATCGTAGCGGGCAGCTTCCGCCACCTTGCGAAGATGCTTCACCAGATAACTGACCCAGAAAATACCGGCAAGATTCCCGACGCCGTCCACGATCAGCGACACGCCGATCAGAACAACGATCACCTCCAGCCCCGACACGTACAGAACCAGCGCTCCCAGGCGGATGGCCAAGCCACTAAAGCTTCCGCCCGCCAGATTTAATACCGTGTTGATCATATTGGACGTCTGGGCCGCCCCCAAAAGGCCGCTGCGGTTTAATATCGCGTATCCGCCC
>CABRSG010000244.1 GCA_902473545.1 uncultured Lachnospiraceae bacterium
CCCCCTGAAGGGGGAGGTTTCAAACCACAAAGGAATTTTTGATGAAACGGACCGTTGTGACGACGCTTTCTCCCACACAGAACGTCTACCGCTCATGCCAGAAGTGCGTCCACTATAGTGACGATGAAAACTACATGCCTGATGTGTGCGATGGATGCTCTCAGGCCAGCGGAGATGCGACGGAAGACCACTGGGAGGAGGCCCCCACGGACCCGGAGCAGCCTGAAACGGTGACGCTGACCGGTTCCGTCAAGAACTACCACGAAGTCAAGAGCGGCGAGGCCGGGGAAGTCATTTTCGCCATAGGCCATGGGGACGGATACGGAAACTATGACGAAACGGAATATACCATTCCGCTGGAAAAAATTCTCTCCAAAGAACTCAACGAAGATGATGCGGACAAGATTACGCTTGCCCGCGCCTACGCTGTGGAGCTTGGCCTGGCGCAGGTATCCGAAGATGATGAACTGCCCGCTCAGTCTCGGTCTGTGGAACCCGCATTCCTGAAAACGGAAACCATCACAGTTTCCGTCCCGCTCGCTCCTGAAGAGCGTGAATCAGTCGGTGATCGCATGGCCTCCGCCCTGGAGCAGATAGCTGAACTGGAAGACGACCTCGACAGCTACCGCAAAAGCATCAATGCCCAGATCAAATCTCTTCAAAAGGACGCCGAGGCCGCTCGCAAGGAATGGCAGGAGGGCAAGACGGAGCAGGAAGTCTACTGCGATGTTATGGCCGACTATGAAGCCGAGGCCATTGTCTGGATCGATCATGACAACGGCACCGAGATGAAGCGCCGCCCCATGACGGCGGAAGAGCGCCAGTACCGCCTGCCTATTCCCCGCCCCGGAGACGGCGCTTCCACGCCGCCTTCCGACCCTGCCGACGAACAAACCGCCCCGCCCCCGGTAGATGAAACCATCGGCACGCCCCCTGTCACCAACAGGCATACCTGCCTTGACTGTGGCCACATGAACGAAGGTGAGAACGGTACACAGGCCGAAGAATGCGCATCATGCAGCCAATCCGGTAGCGGAGAAATTGACCAGTGGACGCCTCGCCGGGAATGCCGCACCTGCTCCCACAGCCATGATATTATCGACATGCCCCCTTGCAAGGGGTGCGTGTTCAATGTGATGCCGGAACATCGTGGCGATGAAGAGCGTTGGGAATGGACAGACGCGGTGACGGAATAACTTCAGCCGGGGGCGCGTCCGGCCAGCAACGCGCGTAACGCTATGTCATACGACGATCCGAACCGACCAAAGTTTACAGGTAAACGCAAGCCCAAAAACTTCGCCCGCATTTACGCCAGTTGCAAGGGAGAAAGCCTTTCAGACGGCAAACCAAACCGCGAATGCGCCAAGTGCGGTATGGTCAGCAAAAAGAAGAAATGCCCCGGCTGCGGATGTACGGTATTCAACAAACTTTAGAGGATGGTATGGCAAGCTGTTTTTATACCGGAACAGAAAAGAAAAACATGGAGGGATAACCATGAACATGGCCGACATACTGATGACTCTTGAAGAAGTTGCCGCCTGCGTCAGGGCAAGAACTCCGGGAGAGGCAAAGGGATGGCTGAAGCGAGCCGGAGTGAGTCCCGTTCCCTTCGGTGGAAAACTCGGTACGCGCTATATGCGACAAGATGTTCTGGAAGCCATAGAGGCCGCGAAGGGTATAAGAGCTGAAAAGAATACACCTTTACACAGGCGTCCCCCCTTGAGCAAAAGAGCAATATCAGGACGGTCAAGGCGTGAATTGATTACAGAACTTTCTGGCCCCCAAAAACCTATTATGCAATAACAATGGCAATTCGCATACGAAAGAACAGAGCTGCGCAATATCAAGTATATTGGAATAATCCATATACAGGAAAGCGTGAATCAAAGTCTTTTGAAGATCATGAAAAAGCATTGGCTTTTGATTCTCTCATTCAACATAGACTACGGTTTGAGAAAGAAAGTTTTAGATCTACCATAACGCAAAATGGTAACACCCCCACCATTGAGGATGCCACCTATCTCTATCTCAATGAAAAACGCTTCCCTCCAAAGGATACAGAAAAATTTCTTTCGGCCATGACTTCTATATTTGAGAAGATTGGACATATACCTCTGTCTGAAATCAATACAGATGACATTGAACGTGTGCAAAAACTGATGAGACTTGAACGCTCCCGCAGGCACAAGAAAATCACAAAAACCAATAATAATGCGAAAACAGATAATAAAAACAAGAATGAAATTCCCCTTATCAGCGAGGCCACAGTTCATAACCGTATGTCAAAGCTCCGCACGGTCATTCGCTGGGCAGCCGCCAATGGGATGCTAGATGTCATCCCTGCAATGAAAATTGGTGTCCCTGTATACAGAAAATTCCGTCCACCAACACCTGAAGAAGCCGAGGCCATTTATGCCGCTGCTGCCGAACACGTCCGTCGTTCTATATTATTGGGAGGAACAGAAGGTTTGCGTGTGGGAGAGTCAGAGTTGTTTGCTCTGCGATGGGATAATGTATTTTTAAACGGAAACGAGGATAGTTATTTACTTATCGATACGAGCCGCAAAAAGAAGAGCCAGCCTATGCGGGCTGTCCCTATTCAAAAAGAACTCGTCTCCCTGATGCGGCAATGGCGTGCAGTGGACAAAGCCCACGGGATTGCGTATGTCATCTCGTACAAGGGGCATCCAATCCAGAGTATAAAAACGGCATGGAAGGCCACATTGCGCCGTGCTGGTATAACAGGATATTTTCGTCCGTATGACCTGCGACACGCATTTGCCACCAACCTCATAGTCGCCGGATGGGACTACGGCACCGTTGCCGATCTCATGGGGAACAGCGTACAAATTGTAGCCAAGCACTATCAATATGTCTCTACTCCCCAAAAACGCCGAGCTGTATCTGCCCTCCCCTTACCCTCAAATGCGACATAAAGTCGCCATGTGCCCTGGGCACATCGGAGCATGCATTACGGGCACATAACAAGGCTTTTTGAATGTGCCCAAAATTAAAAAAATGAATAAAAACAAAATAATGTGATGCAATCAATCGCCTTCCCAAGCTGAAGGTTGCGGGTTCAAATCCCGTTTCCCGCTCCAGAAAAGCAAAGTCCTCATGATGAAAATCATGAGGACTTTTTGGTTAATCGCAACACTCGCATGGCGGGCGACAGAAGTGGCAGAAAGATACAGAAACAGCTTTTATGAACTAAATTTTCAATTTCATTAAAATTATGGTTAATTTTCTGCGTCAACTTTTGACATTAATAATTATCCATACTTCACAAAAAATAGATTATACAAAAATTCAATTTTGTTTTATCGTAAATAAAATTATCGTTTTGAATATTTATATTCTATTTCATACGGTAAATGGCAAAAATTGATATCATATTAAAGATTGTTATTAAAAACAGATATCGTTATATTATCGCAAGATTATAATTTTTAAAGATACAAAATTTTCTATTAGAAGAGGAATAATCATGCCATTGTCTCCAATCACTCCATTCTATAACCAAAGTGTGTTACATCATCTTCTGTATGTAGTATTCAGGACGTTTTCCCCAAAAGAATTCTGCCGCAACCTTGCCTCTTTTCTTGACGAATACATGCCCGTATCCATGCTTGAGATAAAAAAGTATGATAATTTCATTATCAGCAAAATAGCTTCGTACAGCGCAAATTCTGAAATTTTTGACAGCCCCGACAGGATTGAAATCCCTGAGCAAATAATTCAGGACATATGCCAGGATCCATATCTTACCCAGTGCAAATCGTCTGCAAAAATTATCAGGAGCACGCCCGATACTCCTGTCGGGAGCCTGTTTTCCCTTATTTTCAGGGAAAATTTCTCGTGTATTTACTACCCTCTCCTTTTTACTGACCATTTGCCAGCTTCTATCTATATTTCCATTGTCACTGCAGGAACGGATCGATATACGCAAGAGCATCTGCAGTTTCTGGACAGCATCCGCCTGCCGTTGGTCGCCGCCCTGGGAATAAGTCTTCGGAACATATCTCCGGAATACTCCTTCCCCAT
>CABRSG010000245.1 GCA_902473545.1 uncultured Lachnospiraceae bacterium
GGCGGCGCGTAAGGGTATGGATCACGCCGCACGGAACGACGATTGCCATGAGTATTCTGATCCGGCCGCAGATCCGTCCGGAGAAAGCGTCCATGCTGACGCTCGTTGTCGGGATGGCGGCGGCAAAGGCGGTCTGCGAGGTCACTGGGCTGGACGTTCAGATAAAATGGCCGAACGACCTTGTCATTCACGGAAAAAAGCTGTCCGGCACGCTCACGGAGATGAGCGCGGAGATGGAAGGGATTCATTATGTAGTGATCGGTACCGGAATCAACGCCAATATCACCGAATTTCCGGAGGAACTAAAGGGGCTCGCCTCCTCACTGCAGCTTGAGCTTGGCCGTCCGGTCGACCGCGGTGCAATTATCTGTACCTGCATGAGATATTTTGAAGCTTACTATGAAAAATTTATCGGGACGCAGGATATGTCGCTGCTTGTCGGTGAGTATCAGAAGCTGCTTGCCAATATGGATCGGCAGGTGCGCGTGCTTGATCCCGCCGGGGAGTACACCGGCATTGCCAGAGGAATCGACGAACTGGGACAGCTTCTGGTGGAAAAAGAGGATGGGATCATCACGAAGGTATATGCGGGAGAGGTTTCCGTCCGCGGTATTTACCAGTACTGCTAAAAAGAGGATATAAAGGATGTATGAAGAAAATGTAGTTTTGTGCGCGGCGAGCGCGTACAATGAAAAATATTATCTGAATGAGGATTTTGAAGCGCTTCCCGAACCGGTGAAGGATGAGCTGAAAATCATGTGCGTGCTTTACACGCATGACGTCGGCGGAATCCTTACGCTGGAATTTGACCCGGACGGAGAGCTTAAGTTCCGCACGGAAGCAGCCTCGGATGATTTCTTTTATGACGAGATCGGCAGCGTTTTAAAAATCCGCGAGCTTCAGCGGACAAAGCAGGATCTGCTGGAATCGCTGGAAATGTATTACAGAGTATTCTTTCTGGAGGAAGAGGAATGAGCTTGAAGATAGGCAGCGTGGAGCTTGCAAATCCCTATATTCTCGCTCCGATGGCAGGTGTGACGGACCTGCCTTTTCGTATGCTCTGCAAGGAGATGGGAGCGGGGCTGCTCTGTACGGAGATGGTGAGCGCGAAGGCGATTTCCTTTCACAACAAAAATACGCAAAGGCTGATGGAGACTGCGGACGGAGAGCATCCCGTTTCACTGCAGCTTTTCGGGAGCGATCCGGATCTGATCTGCGAGGTGGCGCAGCAGATCGAGGAGCAGCCGTTTGACATTCTGGATTTTAATATGGGCTGCCCGGTTCCGAAGGTAGTAAACAACGGCGAGGGTTCGGCTCTGATGAAAAATCCGCCGCTTGCGGAGGAAATTGTGCGGAAAACGGCAAGAGCGATCAAAAAGCCGGTGACGGTGAAGTTCCGCAAGGGCTTTGATGACGATCACATTAATGCCGTGGAATTTGCGAAGCGCATGGAAGCGGCGGGCGCGGCGGCGATCGCCGTGCATGGAAGGACACGCATGCAGTATTACGGCGGGCATGCCGACTGGGACATTATCCGGCAGGTAAAAGAAGCGGTGAAGATTCCTGTGATCGGAAACGGCGACGTGGACGGCCCGGAAAAAGCGCAGAAAATGTTTACGGAGACAGGCTGCGACGGCATTATGATCGGAAGGGCGGCGCGCGGGAATCCGTGGATATTTCAGGCACTGAACGCATATGATAAAGAAGGTCTTGTCCCGGAAAAGCCGCAGCCGGCAGAGGTAAAACGCATGATCCTGCGGCACGCTGCGCTGCAGGTTCAGTATAAAGGAGAATACACCGGCATCCGCGAGATGCGCAAGCATGTGGCGTGGTACACCGCGGGCTATCCGCACAGCGCCGCGCTGCGCCGGAGCGTAAACGAAATTAACAGTATTGCGCAGTTGGAGGAATTGCTGGAGCTGCTGGCATAACGCAGAGAACGGTGATTTTTATCCCAGCGAGCAACGACCGAAGCGGATTTGCTCACACTTGAATCACGTTCTCACGCCTCAAACCTACAGGACTGACTTTCGCGTCGCAGCAGGTTTTGGAGGCTGGCGTGAACAGTAATAACACGAGGTCAGCTTTGTCAAACAATCGGCCGGCTGCGCGTCAAACGATCCGGACAGTTGCGCATAAAACAATCGGCCGGTTGCGCTTGACAGCGCCGGTTTCATGATATATAATACTTTGAATGTTGCATCAAGGGGAAGACCAGTATTTTTGCAGTATATAAACAGGAAGGTGTAAAGCAATGGAAGGAAAAAAGAACTTATTAACTTATGCGGGGTTAAAGGCATTAGAAGATGAAATGCACGATCTGAAGGTCGTTCGCAGAAAAGAGGTTGCCGGAAAAATCAAAGAGGCGCGCGAGCAGGGAGACTTATCCGAGAACGCCGAGTATGACGCAGCAAAGGATGAGCAGCGCGATATTGAAGCGAGAATTGAGGAGATTGAAAAGATTCTCAAAAACGCCGAGGTAGTTGTGGAGGACGATGTTGATCTGGATAAAATTAATGTCGGCTGCACGGTAAAGCTCTATGATGAAGAATTTGAAGAAGAAATTGAGTACCAGATCGTAGGTTCCACTGAGGCAAACAGCCTTATGGGTAAGATTTCCAACGAATCTCCGGTAGGCAAAGCGCTGATCGGCGCGAGCATCGGACAGGAGATCGAGGTAGAGACACAGGTTGGCATCTGCAAGTATCGTGTACTTGGTATTCAGAGATCATAATCATTATATAGGAAGAAATAGGAGAGGCAAGCATGGCACAGGAGAACAATAAGCAGAAGAACGTACAGGAGGTTGATGAAAATCAGCTTCGCAAGGTGCGCCGCGAAAAGCTGGCAGAGCTGGTAGAGAGCGGCAGCAATCCTTTTGAAATTACAAAATATGATCGTACACATCACAGCCAGGATATCAGGGATCGGTTCGAAGAGCTGGAGGGAAAATCCGTTACGCTGGCAGGACGTATGATGTCCAAACGTGTCATGGGAAAAGCTTCTTTCTGCAATATTCAGGATCTGAAGGGCAATATCCAGTCTTACGTGGCGCGCGACAGTGTTGGTGAGGATGCGTACAAGGCATTCAAGAAAATGGATATCGGCGATATTGTCGGCATCAGGGGAGAGGTATTTAAGACGAAAACCGGCGAAATTTCCGTTCACTCCTCGGAGATTACGCTGCTCTCCAAGAGCCTGCAGATCCTGCCGGAGAAATTTCACGGGCTTACGAATACAGACCTGCGTTACCGTCAGCGCTATGTGGATCTGATCATGAATCCGGAGGTAAAGGACACGTTCATCAAGCGTTCACGGATTCTTTCCGCTATCCGCAGATATCTGGACGGACAGGGCTTTATGGAAGTGGAGACGCCGATGCTGGTTGCAAATGCCGGCGGTGCGGCTGCGCGCCCGTTTGAGACGCATTTCAATGCGCTGAATGAGGATCTGAAGCTGCGCATTTCACTGGAGCTTTACTTAAAGCGTCTGATCGTTGGCGGTCTGGAGAAGGTATACGAAATCGGAAGAGTGTTCCGCAACGAGGGACTTGACACCAGACACAATCCGGAATTTACGCTGATGGAGTTGTATCAGGCGTATACTGACTACAACGGCATGATGGATCTGACGGAAAATCTGTACCGCTTTGTGGCGCAGGAGGTTCTCGGAACCACGAAAATCGTTTACAATGGCGTGGAAATGGATCTCGGCAAGCCGTTTGAGCGCATCACAATGGTGGATGCGGTTAAGAAATATGCAGGCGTGGATTTTCACGAGATCCATACATTGGAGGACGCGAGAGCCGCGGCGAAGGAACATCATGTAGAATACGAGGAACGTCACAAAAAAGGCGATATTCTGAACCTGTTCTTTGAGGAATTTGCAGAAGAACATATGATCCAGCCGACCTTTGTAATGGATCATCCGATCGAGATCTCCCCGCTCACGAAGAAGAAGCCGGAGGATCCGGAATACGTAGAGCGTTTCGAATTCTTCATGAATGGCTGGG
>CABRSG010000246.1 GCA_902473545.1 uncultured Lachnospiraceae bacterium
AAACGGCGCAACACCGGAAAACTATGCGGAAATGAGCGCTGTAGCAACTGAAGCAGGCGTAGTACTTGGCGTTACCGGCGCTGATATCAACGGATTATACGACACTGTAAAAGCACTGGAAGCTCTTGGAAACAAGAATCTGGTAATTGACACCACGGGTGCAACCGCAAAAGAAACCTTCGCAAATACCGTTCAGGTGCGTAAGGCGGCGATTAAGGATGGAGACAGAAGCTTTGGTTATCCGTCACTTGTAAATCTTGTAAAGATTGCAAAGGATGATATGCATCTGCAGTCTGCACTGGCTGCTGTATTTACTATTAAATATGGTTCCATTGTTGTTATGCAGGAGATGACCTATGCAGAGGCACAGCCGCTGTACGGTCTGCGTCAGAACATCTTTACTGACCCACAGAAGCCGATGCGTGTAGAGCCGGGTATCTATCCGCTTAACGGTGCAGATGAAAATTCCATCTGTCTGACCACCGTAGACTTTGCTCTTACATACTTCCTGGTATCCGGTGAGCTGGAGCGTTCCGGCGTACCGTGCAACCTGATCATCAGCGATGCAGGCGGACTTTCCGTACTGACTGCATGGGCTGCAGGCAAACTTTCTTCCGGAACGATTGAAAAATTCTGGAAAGAACAGGATATCGAAGGAAAGATCAAGAGCCGTAAGCTCATCATTCCGGGTAAGGTTGCTGTCCTCAAGGGTGAGATCGAAGCGAAGCTTCCGGGCTGGGAGATCATCATTGCTCCGGCAGAAGCTGCACAGTTAGTAAAATTCTTAAAAGATATGAACCTTTAAAAATTATTATTTAAGGAGGATACACAAATGGCAAAATTTATTACGATTGGTGAGAGACTTTCCACGACTGCTCCGGCAGTAAACAAAGCTTTCACAGAAAGAGATCCGGAACCGATCCTGAAAAGAGCGAAACAGCAGCTTGATGCTGGCGCTACTTATCTGGATGTAAACATCGGACCGGCTGAGAGCGACGGAGAAGATCTGATGAAGTGGGCAGTACAGCTTCTTCAGAGCGAGTTCGACAATGTTCCGCTGGCGCTGGATACTTCCAACAAAAAGGCTATCGAGGCTGGTATTTCCGTTTACAATCGTTCCAAGGGAAAACCGATCGTAAACTCTGCAGATGCTGCAGGCAGAATTGAAAACATTGACCTTGCTGCTGCTAACGATGCGATCGTTATCGCACTTTGCAACGGCGAAGGTATTGCAAAAGACAACGACGAGCGTATGGGCTACTGCCAGATGCTGCTTGAGAGAGGCCTTGAGCATGGTATGGAAGCAGAGGATCTCTGGTTCGATCCGCTGTTCCTGGTTGTAAAGGGGATGCAGGACAAGCAGATGCAGATTCTTGAGTGTATCAAGATGTTCTCCGACATGGGGCTGAACTCCACAGGCGGTCTGTCCAATAACTCCAACGGTATGCCGAAGCATATCCGGCCGATCATGGATTCCGCTATGGTTGCTATGGCTATGATGCAGGGTCTTACCTCTGCTATCGTAAACCCGAACGATCTGCGTCTGATGGAAACAATCAAATCCTGTGATGTATTAAAGAATAACACACTGTATGCAGATTCCTATCTGGAGCTGTAATGTATAAGGTAACTTTTAAGTTTGAAAACAGCGAAGATGTCAGTGTCTTCGCTGCTTTCGGTGAAAACCTTCTTGAGGTAGCGAGAAAAACAAATGTAGCTATCGACGCGCCCTGTTCGGGGAATGCATCCTGCGGAAAATGCCGCGTAAAGCTGGTTGGTGGGACTTTAGACTCGAAAAAGACGCGCCATATCAATGACGAAGAGTATGAGCAGGGGTGGCGTCTCGCCTGTGTCAGCAAAATCTGCGATAATGTAGAGGTGCTGGTGCCGGATATCGCGTCCGCTTACCGCAGCCGTATGAAAGTAGCGGATTTAAGCTCACCGGACGAAATCAAGATTTTTGACGACTTAAAAGGACAGGTATGTGAAGCAGGTATTGCATTGAAAAATGATATGGAGGTCGTATCTATTCAGATGGACGTACCCTCCCTGGACGATACGATGCCGGATAATGAGCGTCTCACCCGCGCGATTACAGAAGCATCCGGTATGCAGATTGTCCGCATTCCTTACGCAGTGATGAAAAAGCTTGCAGTCGTGCTGCGTGAGAGCAATTTTGAAGTACAGGTCGTATGGCGCAAAAACGCCAATGATGTGTTTGTTTACGACGTTCTCCCGAAGGACAAACCGGCAGTCGTTGCCGGACTGGCAGTGGATATTGGAACAACGACCGTTTCTGCGATCATTATAAATATGCTGGACGGCAGTATTCTGGCAAAAGGTTCCGCCGGCAACGGACAGATCCGCTACGGTGCGGATGTTATTAACCGTATTATCGAGTCTGTAAAGCCGGGCGGCGGTAAACGCCTGCAGAAGGCGGTTGTTGATGAGACGATCAATCCGCTGATTGATACGATGTGCAGACAGGCAAAGATCAGTCATGAGAGCATTTACCGGATGAGTGTGGCGGCAAATACCACCATGAATCATCTGCTGTTTGGGCTGAACGGCGACAGCATCCGCACAGAGCCGTATATTCCGACGTTTTTCAAGACAAACTCCATGTATACGGCGGATATCGGTATCAAAGTAAATCCGTGTGCGCATATTATAGTGGCGCCCAATATCGGCAGTTATGTAGGCGGCGATATTACGGCAGGCGCATTTGTGAGTATGCTTTGGAACAAGCCGGAATTTTCGCTGTTTATCGACCTCGGAACGAACGGAGAAATCGTATTTGGCAATTCGGACTTTATGTTCAGCTGCGCATGCTCGGCAGGTCCGGCGTTCGAGGGCGGCGATATAAGCTGCGGTATGCGTGCGACAGACGGAGCAATCGAAGCCTGTACGATCGATAAGGAAACCATGGAGCCGACCTTTACCGTTGTGGGAGAAGAAGGCACAAAGCCGATCGGACTTTGCGGTTCGGGTATCATTGATGTAATCGCGGAGCTTTTCCGCTGCGGTATCATCAGTCCGAAGGGTAAATTTATCCGCGAGGGTGTGCGTGTCCGTCACGATCAGTACGGCATCGGTTCCTATGTGCTGGCATTTGAAAAGGATGCCGGCTCTGTAAAAGATGTGGAAATTAATGAGGTGGATATCGACAACTTTATCCGTGCAAAGGGTGCCATTTTCTCTGCGATCCGCACGATGCTGTCGTATTGCGACTTCGATATTTCCATGATTGAGCATGTATATGTAGCTGGCGGTATCGGCAGCGGCATTAATATGAAAAATGCCATCCGCATCGGGATGTTCCCGGATGTTCCGCTGGAATTGTACGAATATATTGGAAACTCTTCACTGGTCGGCGCCTATGCGATGCTGTATTCCAGTGAAGCGGAGCGCAAGGTTTATGAGATTGCAAAGAATATGACGTATCTGGAGCTGAGCGCTATCACATCCTATATGGATGAATTTGTGGGAGCATGCTTCCTTCCTCATACGGACGCAGGACTTTTCCCAAACATTATTGATTAAAAAGAAAACTCCGTCTATCCTGCAGACACAGTCTGCGGGATGCGGCGAGGCAGATGGGAGCAGACATGATACCGGAATATGCAAAAAACAGCAAAGAAGACATCCCTTTTGGACAGTATATGGAGCAGTACCGACAGATGGATCCTCTGGAGTGCGCGTCGCGCACGGGCATTCCGTTTGACGGGGAGACGAAGCGTTTCCGGCTTCGGATGCTGCAGAAAGAGTATTTTGTTTCGTGGCCGGAATTAAATGTGACGCTGGCGGATGCGCAGGATACCTCCTATGCGGCGCTTGCGCAGGAAACTCCGGCAAAGATTCTGGCGCTGCGCTTTTTGCTGTACGGGGTATCGTCGCAGTCAACCGGAAAATTTCTCACCTATCGCGAGGTTCCGAGCGGCGAGGTCTACTTCCGTCAGTTTTCCGGCAGATGTCTCGCGAGACTGGCTTACGGATTCGGCTTCAAGCAGG
>CABRSG010000247.1 GCA_902473545.1 uncultured Lachnospiraceae bacterium
TTTCAGCCTGCCGTATCCTGTATTAAAAAAATAGTATCCTTTTAGCTTAGAACCTTCTGTAAGTACCTCTGTGGCAGCCTTTTTACAATTTGCATACGCTGTTTTCTCCCAGCCGTAAAGCGATCCGCCATAGTAAGCCCGGTTGAAATATCCGCTGTATATCGCCGAGAACTGACCGCTCTGAAAAATAACGCTCTTAAGCGTATTCGGAAATTTTGAGCTGTTTATCCGGTTGACTATCACGCTGGCAACCGCCACCATCCCCTTGTATGACTGATTGCCGGCTTCTCCGAAGGTGATCGATGCAAGCAGCCGGACGTCCGCCTCCTTTGGCGGGTTCTTCGGGTTCTTATTTCCCTTTGTGATATTCCCCTCTGCGTCCACATAGCTCTTATTGCTGCCGCTGCCGATCCACTGCGATGTGGCCATCACGCCGTTCTTATCGTAATAATGCTTCTTGTACCACTGGTTTACGACCTTCCCGGAACCTTTAAGACAGCAATAGGTCTTTCCCTTAACCGTAAACATGCCGTATTGCGCTTTTCCGCTGCTGCCGTAATAATAATTTTTTACCCAGCGGTTTTTTACCATCTCTCCCTTAGCGTTGTAATAATAATCCCCCACACGCTTGCTCGTGACGCGTCCGGTATCCTTTTTGCAATAATAGGTTTTGCCGCGGACGGTAAATTTTCCGGTCTTCAGCTTACCGTTCGAACCGAAGTAAAAATATTGTTTTTTAATCTTCCCCGCGCGGTTCTTTACCATTACGCCGTCCTTCGCGTAATAATAGCTTCCGACCTTTTTGCTGACGACTCTTCCCGTGGATTTCTTTACATAGTAATATTTGCCGCCCACCGAAAAACGTCCGGTCTTCAGATACCCCTTTTTATCAAAGTAATACCATTTCCCGCTGATTTTTTTCCAGCTGTTTTTTACATATGCCTTTTTTTTCGTGTCGTAATACTTCGTCTTTCCTCCGGATTGTTTCCAATCGGCACTGCACACCGCCGAAAACGACAGCATACACAGAATAACAAGCAGCAGAAAAAATACTGTTCGTTTCTTTTTCATAACTGGCCAAAACCCTCTCCCTCTGTTTTGTTACGAAAATATTAAAACATTTGTTCACACTATAACATTTTTTTCTTATTCTGTCAACATTTCGCAACACTTTCTCTATAATGCACAAAAAGCAAAAGGATTTCAAACAAAAAAAGCGGTCTGACCGCCTTTTTTGTATACAAAAAAACAGATTTCTTCTTTTTTCGTCAGATGATGATGCAGATAAATCCGCTGCTGTTTTCATTGACGATCCGCTGCATAACCTGCTGCAGCTTCTGTCTGCCCTCATCCGTGATCTGCGAGAGCTTTTGACGGATGCCGTCCTCCGTCATCTGTTCGATGGACTTCCCGAAAATATTCGTCTCCCAGATGCCCTCGCCGTTCTGCGACGATTCCTTAATGTAGGAGATCAGGTCCTCCGCCTGCTGCTCGCTGCCGACAATCGGTGAGATCTCTGTCTCGATTTCCGCGCGGATCAGATGAATGGACGGACTGACGGCTCTCAGCTTCACACCGAATTTTCCGCCCTGGCGGATAAGGACCGGCTCCTCCATACGGATCTCGCTCTGATGCGGCGTGATCACACCGTATCCTGTGCTGCGCACCGACGCAAGCGCCTCCTGTGCCTGTTCATATTCGGTCTTCAGTGCTGACAGCTCCCTCACCATGGCAATAAGCTGATATTCTCCTTCGATTTCCACGCCCGCAAGGTCGCTGAGCATCCGGTAATACCATGCGTCGTCCACATCCACACGGATCTGCGCGCTGCCTTCCTCCTCTCCATTGCTTCGGATATCTGCCTTTTCCACAAACTCCAACGCACGCAGCCTCGCCATCCCTTCCGTGCCCAGCGTCTCCTCCGAAGCCGTTTCCTGCATCAGATCTTTTGTGATATTGATAAGCCCTTCCTTCACCGGATGCTCCGGCGGAAGCATTTCCACCCATTTGGGTATGTACAATTCTAATCGGTTCAGATTCAAAAAAATACCCCCTTACCTGTACTGTTCCAGTATATGTAAGGGAGTATAAAACTATGACTGTCTCAGCTTTCCACAAACAGCGGCGTGGAATAATAACGGTCTCCGGAATCCGGGAGAAGCGTAACGATCGTCTTTCCTTTATTTTCCGGGCGCTTTGCAAGCTGCAGCGCCGCATGAAGCGCCGCCCCGGAGGAGATGCCCGTAAGAACGCCCTCGGTTCTGCCAAGCTCCTTCGCCGCTGCGAAGGCATCCTCATTTTCTACCTTGATAATCTCATCGTAGACAGAGGTGTTCAGCACCTCCGGAACAAATCCGGCTCCAATGCCCTGGATCTTGTGCGGTCCGCCCTTGCCCTCGGAAAGCACCGGGGAAGCAGCAGGCTCCACCGCAACCACCTTTACCTGCGGATTTTTGCTCTTTAAATATTCGCCGACGCCTGTGATCGTGCCGCCTGTGCCGACACCCGCCACAAAGATATCTACCGTGCCGTTCGTGTCTTCCCAGATTTCCGGTCCTGTGGTCTCCCGGTGCATTTTCGGATTCGCCGGGTTCACAAACTGTCCCGGAATAAAACTGTTCTCTATCTCTCCTGCCAGCTCCTGGGCTTTTGCAATTGCACCCTTCATGCCCTTTGCACCCTCCGTAAGCACAATTTCCGCCCCGTAAGCTTTGAGGATATTCCTGCGCTCTACGCTCATTGTCTCCGGCATGGTGAGGATGATGCGGTACCCCTTTACCGCTGCGATCGCCGCAAGACCGATGCCCGTGTTGCCGGAAGTCGGTTCAATAATTACCGCGCCGGGCTTAAGCTTTCCTTCCGCCTCCGCCGTCTCTATCATCGCCTTTGCCACACGGTCCTTCACGCTGCCAGCCGGATTAAGGTATTCCAGCTTCACAAGAAAGCGCGCCTCCAGATGGTGCTTTTTCTCTAAATTTTCCGCTTCTACAAGCGGTGTGCCGCCGATCAGCTCCAGTGTGCCGTGATAAATTTTTCCCATAATCTTTTCCTCGCTTTCTTTTCCTATATTTCCCACCTGTTAAGTATGATATATATTCTTAGTTTACCATATATTCTCTATTTGTCAACCTATTTTTTCCGGTCACTGTAAGGAGCTCCACCGCCCCGGTAAATGCCGGATCTGCGACCCGTTCATGTACTGTTTCCGTCAGATATCCCTCCCAGGAAAAGTGCAGGTGTCCGCACAGCACCTCCGCCACAGGACTGTCCTTGGCATAGACCAGTTCCAGAAACTGCTTGGTTGTTTCATTCGGCTCATAAAACGTATCCTCTCCCCACACAAGCGCCCTGTCCTGCCACACCTCCTTTGATTTTTGGTTCAGTTCATCATCTATCCGCGATTCCAGAGGAACATGGAGCATCAAAATAACCGGCTTTCCCATTGAGAACAGCTTCTTTACCTTTTTCAGCGCCTTTTTGGAAATCTGGCTGGTGTTATTATCAACGCCTACCAGCAGCACTTCGCCGAGATCCATTGATACAACATTCTCTGCCCCGTTCAGTTCCCTGTGCAGCGCCTTTGCCTGTTCCTTTTCCATGGTCGTGTACCAGACGCCGTAATCATGGTCTGCCCGCACATACATCCACGGTGTTTCCAGCTTTCCAAGTCCCTCCTGCAGACAGGAGAGCGTTCCGTTTGCTGCAAAATCAACCATATCTCCTGCAAGCAGAATCGCATCCGCTCCAAGCCCATCGAGCATTCCTGCCATCTCAGACCACATATCTGCGGAATCTGTTCCGTCCGCGCTTTGAAACAGCTCCTTTCTTTGCGCGACCGTCTCATACTCTTCTTCGGGCACGTCGCTGCTCTCCTCCACAATATGCATATCCGCAAGAAATGCCAGATGGTATTCCTCTGTCAGCCCCGGGATATAAATGGTATCTTCTTTTACCGCAACCTTTGACGTTGCCTGGCATCCGGACACACACAGCAGCGGCAGGAGAG
>CABRSG010000248.1 GCA_902473545.1 uncultured Lachnospiraceae bacterium
GCCCAGATAGCTCAGTTGGTAGAGCAGAGGACTGAAAATCCTCGTGTCACTGGTTCGATTCCGGTTCTGGGCATTTTTGATTCCCGCGAGCAATGAGCCAAGCGCGGGTGCTCGCATACACATTTGGCGAATGCCGCGAGGGTCGGATACCCCGTAGCGTGCTGTGGGGTATTTGACTGAATTTTGGAGCATTAGCTCAGTCGGTAGAGCACTTGACTTTTAATCAAGTTGTCCGGGGTTCGAATCCCCGATGCTTCATGATCAAAGCACTGATTCCTTTGAGTCAGTGTTTTTTTTCATATTGAAAAGGTTTTATGGAAAATCTATAAAAAGCTTTCCCAGGGTGAGGGAAGCATATTTTTTGAAATAAGAAGGAAGATATACGATATGATGAAAAAAGAAAGAAATTACGGTCTGGATATGCTGCGTATGGTATGTATGTTCCTAATTGTCAATCTGCATGTACTCTCTCCCGGCGGAGCGATGGCGCGTATGCAGGGAAATGAGAGCACATACTACGCCTGCTGGTTTCTGGAAACCTGTGCTTACTGTGCGGTAGACTGCTACGGTATTTTGTCCGGATACGTCGGCATTACCGGCAGGCATCGTCCCGCAAGGCTTTTGGAGCTGTGGCTGAATGTCTTTTTCTATTCTGCCGGGATTACGTTTATTTACTGGATTGCCGCGCCTGATCTTTTAATGGAAAATAGCCTGTGGAAAGCAATTTTTCCGGTTTCCTGGGGAACCTACTGGTATTTCAGTGCGTATGCCGGATTATTTATCGTGATGCCTTATCTGAATAAGCTGGTCAACGCTTTGGAGGAAGAGGAACGCAAGCGCATGATGCTGGTGATGTTTTTGCTGTTTTGTGTTGTCACAGCCGTGCCGAAGGTTAATCAGTCAGATTTTTTGCAGTTAGTGGGCGGGTACAGCTTTGTATGGCTGGTTATTTTATATCTGTTTGGCGCCTGCATCCGCACCTGCAGCTTTCAAAGATGGAAAAAGTATCGGTATGCCTGCGTTTATTTTGCATTGACAGCATTTTCCTGGGCGTTTAAAATAGTGATAGAAAATTACACCAGAAAAACGTTTGGTGAGCCGCGGTTCGGCAGGCTGTTTACCGGATACACGACGCCGACGATTTTTTTATCTGCGGTTTGCCTTTTTCTGATTTTTGAAAATGTAAAGATCAGAAAAACGTGGCTGAAAAGGATCATCATGGCGGCGTCTCCGGTGGCATTTTCCGTCTATATCATACATACGCATCCGCTTATCTGGGAGAATATCATCAAGGGAATATCTGCAAATCTTGCTTTTAGGGCATGGTGGGCTGCAGTGCCCGGTGTTCTGGGAATCGCGCTGTGTATTTATATTTCGTGCAGTTTGATCGATTATGTCAGAAAAACAATATTTAATCTCTGTGGGGTGAGAAAGCTCACAGAACAGATATTTCGTTCAAACAATACTTAGAAAAAGGGAGAAAAGCTATGCGCAGGAAACAAAATTTTCAGTGGGACAAAATGACGATGGGAACCTGCTATTACCCGGAGCATTGGGATAAGGATCTCTGGCGCGGGGATCTGCAGCGCATGAAGGCGACGGGTATTTCAACGATCCGCATTGCGGAGTTTGCATGGAGCAAGGTGGAACGGGAAGAGGGAGTGTTTGATTATACCTTTTTTGATGAATTTCTGGATTTGTGCCAGGAAGAAAAAATGAATGTAATCTTTGGAACGCCAACGGCAACACCGCCGGCATGGCTGACGGAAAAGTACCCAGAGGTATTGAACGGCAGAGAGGACGGCGTGTTGTACCGCCATGGCGCGAGGCGTCATTATAATTATAATTCCGGGAAGTATCAGGAACTATCGGCAAGGATCGTTGAGAAAATTGCCGGTCATTACGCAAAGCATCCGGCGATTATCGGCTGGCAGATCGACAATGAGCTGAACTGCGAGACAAGTGAATTTTATTCTGAGGCGGATTCGCTTGCTTTCCGGGAATTTTTGAAGGAGAAATATTACACGCTGGACGCGCTGAATGAGGCGTGGGGGACGGTATTCTGGAACCAGACCTACACGGCGTGGGAGCAGGTTTATGTGCCGCGCACGGTGCTGAATGAGGGCTATAACCCGCATATGCATCTGGATTATTTCCGGTTTATTTCTGAGAGTACGATCCGCTTTTGCCGTATGCAGGCGGATATTATCCGGAAATACAAAAAGGAAACGGACTTTATCACCACGAACGGTATTTTCTGGAATCTGGACAATCACCGTATGACAGATGAGTGTCTGGATGTTTATACATATGATTCCTATCCGAATTTTGCTTTCGGTCTGGGTACGGATCCAGTGACGTCAAAGGACTTAAACGACCGTCACTGGTCAAAAAAGCTGACGGAGGTGCGTTCCGTTTGCCCGCATTTTGGTATTATGGAGCAGCAGTCCGGCGCGAACGGATGGACGACCAGGATGGAGGGACCGGCGCCGCGTCCGGGACAGCTCACCCTCTGGGCGATGCAGAGTGTGGCTCATGGCGCGGACTTTATTTCCTTTTTCCGCTGGCGCACCTGTACAGTAGGCACGGAGATTTACTGGCACGGCATTCTCGACTATGACAATCGTGACAACCGGAAGCTGGCGGAGGTAAAGGATTTCTATAAGAAGCTGAAAACGCTGGATGAGATATGCGGAGCGGAATATACGGCGGCGTTCGGCGTGCTGAAGGATTACGATAACTGCTGGGATACAAATGTCGACGTATGGCACAGACGGGTGGAGCAGGCAAGCGACGAGGAAATCTTTGCGGCGGCGCAGCTTTATCATACGCCGTATAATGCGGTTTATCTGCAGGAAAGCACCACAGTGGAAGAGCTGTCGGCGTATCCGCTGCTCCTCTATCCGCACCCTGTCATTATGACGCAGAAGCGTGCAGAGCTTTTGAAGAACTATGTGGAGCAGGGCGGTACGCTCATAATCGGCTGCCGCAGCGGTTACAAGCAGGAAAACGGAAAATGTGTGATGATACCGCAGCCGGGACTTCTGCAGGAGCTGACCGGTTCCGACGTGACAGATTTTACCTTCACCAGCCCTGCCGAGCCGCCTGTCTTTGCCGAGTGGGACGGACAGAAAATAGATATGCCTCTGTTTAACGACATTCTGCGGCCGCTTGATGGCGCGCGCGTGCTTGCCTCCTATACGGACAGTTATTATAAGGGGACGGCGGCGCTGATTGAAAAGAAAACCGGAAAAGGAAGGGCGCTGCATTTTGGAAGCACCTTCTCCAGAACAAATATGGAAACGCTGCTGCGCTATGCGGGCGTGCTTGCTCCTTTTGATGATTTGCTGACAGCTCCGAAGGAAGTGGAGATCGTGCAGAGAACCAGAAACGGCAGTCGTTACCTGTTTGTACTCAACTATATGCAGACCGCACAGAAAATAAACCTCAAAGAAGAAATGCTCCTTTTGTATGATGGAACGCGGCACAAAGGAGAGGTAACGCTGCAGCCCTTTGAGACAGTGGTATATAAGGTTCTGTAAAGAAGAATTGCACATATGAAGCAAGTAGATTTTGAAAATGGAAAGATAGCACAGAATATTGCCAGGACAGCGTTTCCTATGCTGATTGCGCAGGTTTTAAGTCTGCTTTACAGTATTGTGGACAGAATATATATCGGAAGGATTCCGGGAGAAGGGACAAGTGCCCTCGGCGCGGTAGGTCTGTGCTTTCCTGTTATTATTTTAATTACTGGCTTTACAAATATGTTTGGCATGGGAGGCTCCCCGCTTTTTTCTATGGAGCTGGGAAGAGGTAATAAGGAGAAGGCGGAAACTATTATGAATACATCTTTCCGGCTACTTGTGGTGACGGCACTGGTTATCATGGTGGCAGGAGAGGTGTTTGCGGGGCCGCTTCTTCGTCTGTTCGGGGCTTCGGATAATGCTATTGGCTATTCGGTAGTTTATCTTCGCATTTATCTGACGGGAACCCTGTTCTTT
>CABRSG010000249.1 GCA_902473545.1 uncultured Lachnospiraceae bacterium
GTAAAAGGATTCCTACACCATCCCCTGTTTTTCCCTCGGCGTCTTTGCCGGCTCTGTGCTCTAAGTTTTCTACAATCTTCAAGGCGTTTTCAACCGTCGCCCTGGTTTTGATTCCCTTGATGTTTACCACTGCGCCGATACCGCAGTTGTCATGCTCAAATTCCTGCCGGTACAGCGGCGGAGCCTGAGGTGCGCTCTTATTTGCCATAGCCCTCTTCCTTTCTCTTGCGGCAAGCAGTCTCGGAAACACTTTCCTGCATCTGCTGGTCTGCCGTGTTTTTTGCATAAGCCCAATTCATTTTTTCGATTGAATTTAACTTTGCATTTTATTTACGCATTATCATACACCCATTTTGCTCCTTTGTAAATAGGGAATTTTTGTGAAGTTGTCAGATTATTTGACAACTTCGGTGTTTATCTGTCAGTTGCGTTGAGTTGTTTACTATTGAATACTCATTTCGTTCAATTTGGCTGGTTTTGCAAGGATATGCAGCACGCCCGGCAGTAAAATTTTTTTTGCCGCCGGCACCGCACAGCGCAGATTTTTCCAAAGCTTCCCTTCTATGCCCACCCGCGTGCCTTCATCTCCTGCCACAGTCTTGCCACCGGCAGCCCGACAACCGTATAGTAATCCCCACAGATTCCTTTGATATGGACGGCAAATCTGCCCTGTATCCCGTAGGCGCCCGCCTTGTCCATGCAGTCGCCGCTCTCCACGTAGTTTCGGATGTCCTCGTCTGTCATCGTGTAGAGGGTGACGTCGGTCTTTTCATAGAAGGAATGTGCCTGTCCGTCCCGGATCAGGGTCACGCCCGTATAGACCTGGTGCGTCCTTCCCTGCAATGCGCGCAGTATAGCCGCCGCATGCTCTGTACTCTTCGGCTTTCCAAGCACCTGCCCGTCCAGCACCACGATCGTATCCGCGCCGAGCACCAGACGCCCCGGATGCGCGTCCGCCACCACCTGCGCCTTGCACAGAGATAACTCCTTTACGATCTCCGCCGGCTCTGTTTTTGTGATAATCTCCTCCACGTCGCTCTTAATCACCTCAAACGGGATGCCCGCCTGCTCCAAAAGCTCGCGGCGGCGCGGCGAACCAGATGCTAAAATCAATTTTTCCATGTTGCTTTTCTCCTTTATAAATAAATCCCATCCCAGGTAACGTAACGCACAAACAGAAATTTTTTCAGTCCGAACGTGACCGTCTCATCATATTCCAACCGGTACGGCGGCAGCAACACGCTGCCGTACTCCGTCGTATGCTCCCGGAAGTGCTTTTTTTCGATAAAGAATGCTGCCCGCTTTTCGTCCACCAGATGCACATGCAGCTCTGTCACCTCAAAATCGGAGTTGTTGCTTGTCACAACCTCCACCGCAACCGTGTTTTTCCGTTTCTGCCTCATATACTCCTGCAGTGCAGGCTCATAAATAAACTTCATCGCTCTCTCCATCTTTTTCGTGGAATGCAGCATACAAACATCATTTTCCTGCTGCTTTTGCACACTTTCCCAGCAAGCATATCATACCTGCACTTTTTTGTCAAAATACCCCTTGACACATTATACTATGTATTGTATAGTATATCGCATAAGGAGGCAATTACATGGATATACAGCTAAAAAAAGGCTTTCTGGAATACTGCGTGCTGGGCGCGCTTTATCAGACAGATTCCTACGGATATCAGATTATCAAGGATATCTCGCCCTGCATTGAAATTTCAGAATCCACACTGTACCCTATCCTGAAGCGGCTGGAGGCAAGCGCCTGTGTGGAGACATACTCCGTGGAGCACAACAGCCGTCTGCGCAAATATTACCGCATTACCCAGAAGGGGCGCGCGCGCGCACAGGAATTTTTAAACGACTGGCAGCAATTGCTGCAGATTTACGACTTTATGAAGGGAGCGATTGATCATGAGTAAAACTGAATTTCTGACGCGGCTGGAGAAGCTCCTGAAAGGGCTATCCAAAAAAGAACGCGACACCCATCTTTCCTATTATCAGGAAATGATCGAGGATGCGATGGAGGACGGCTGCACCGAAGCGGAAGCCCTCGCCCGCATCGGCAGTCCCGGCGCCGTTGCCGAGCAGATCTTATCCGAGCAGGAGACTCCGGCAAAATCCGTTTCCACCGGTCAAAAAATCCTTATCACTTTGCTGCTGATTCTCGGCTCGCCGCTCTGGGGTTCGCTTGTGCTCGCTGTCGCCGCGCTTGCGCTTGGTCTTGCACTGGCCGCCGCCATGATGGTGCTCTGCGCTTACATTGTAATCTGGTGCGTTCCGGTGACGACCGGCGCAGTATCCCTCAGCGCCCTGCTGCTCGCCGTCGTCAGCACCATCGGGGCGTTTCCGGTATTTTTCAGCAACGCGGCGCTCGGCGTGCTGCAGTTCGGCGTTGGTATTTTGTCCGCAGGCGTCTTTATCCTTGCCGGCTGGCTTACCTTGTTACTCGGCAGCTATTTTGTGCGCGTCACAGTCCGTTTCAGCAGATGGCTGAAGCACCTGTTCACCAGAAGAAAGGAGACAATCGCATGAACAGCAAAAAAAATCTTCTCGCTACGCTTAAGGCAAAAGCCCTTCCGGGCGGTATCACCTTCCTTGCGGCCGGGCTTCTGATCTGCTTTCTCGGCTTTGCAATGGCTCATTTTGATTTTCGCAATCTGGAAATGCCCGGCACACCGAAATGGTACCTCACCGTCCATATCGACGACGAACAGTTCTGGCTCGGGTTTACAACATCGTATCATCACACAGCGCACCGGCAAGACTGATTCGCATCAGCTTCCGACCGCCGAGATAATAGGCAAGCGCCACCATTCCAAACGCCGCTCCGAAAAACAGCAGCAGCGGCAGCAGTGGCGCTTCTCTTAAAAATACGCCCGGCTCCAGATAGCTCGCTTTGATCATCAGCCCGGTAAAAAATGCGGTCAAAAGCAGGGAAACCAGCGCCGGACGTCCCACAAGCGCAGCCGCCTCCAGACAGAATATTTTTTTCATGCCCTCCGGCGTCAGCCCGACGGACAGATAGCGGGCAAATTCGCGCTTTCTTTGCCGCACAAATCCCATCGTATTTGAAAATACATCGGCAATTCCAATCAGCGCAAGCAGTGTGCAAAAGCCGCCGAGAATCCGCATCATTCCCTGCTGCATCTCGTCGTTGGAAAGCTTTTCCCGGATACGGTTTTCTATTTCCATTTCATAACTGCTCCCGAGAATCTGCATCACATTTTGTTCCAGCTCCTGCAAGTCCGCCAGCGCTGCTCCTTCCTTTGCCAGAATGCGGATACAGCACTCGTTTCTCTCTCCGCCAACCTGTCCTCTGACGCTCTCCCAGAGCGACAGCGGCAGAAAATGCACCAGCTCGTAATAATCTGTTTCTCCATAGGCTTCCCGTAAAACGGGCGGCTCCTGCGTGTACGCAACCACCGAAAACTCCGCCCCTAATCCTTCCGCAGCCGGCTCCTGCCCAACCGCAATTTGCTGTTCACCGGAAACATCCGCCGGGCGCAGAACGGTCGTATTGGTTGTATCCTGCAGATACGGGAAATAATCGCTGCTGCGGAAATTGGGGTTGGAGCTGTCCCGCATACGATTTAGAATGATCGCGCCGTCCAGCCGCGATTCTGTGCCAAGCTGCGCGCAGTATTCCAGAAAGCTTTCGTCATCCAGAATGACAATCGGCGCATTTACAAGCCACGCTCCGTCCTCTGACATCACATATGTTTCCGGCGCACGCTGCATATTTCCTGACACCAGCGCCTCTGCGCTCAGCTCCGCCTCCGTGACAAGCCGTTTCGCCGACGCCCTCTGGTAAGCAGTGCAGCTTCGCACTCCCGGCAGCTCCCTGATCTGACCGATCTTCGTTAAGCTTTCCATATCTGTGTTTTTCAGGGTCACACAAATATCCCATGCATTCTGATACCGCTCAAAATATGTCATCCGCTGGCTGATGCCC
>CABRSG010000250.1 GCA_902473545.1 uncultured Lachnospiraceae bacterium
TTTGTGGTTAAAAAATGCCGTATTTATGCGGCATTAGGCGTTTCGCAAACGCCTATATATTATATAGTGACGGAGGGGTGATTTGAATGGCAGAAGCGAATATCAGTAACGTCCGAAGAATGGTGCAGGACAGCAAATATCTGGTTGCTATCACCGGGAGTGGTCTTCAGCGGGAATGCGACGGGCACCAGAGCCTCAGAGACCAGGAGCGTGCGTACAATATTGAGGCGGAATATGGCTATTCACCGGAGGAGATGTTCAGCAGCGCGTTTTACAATACCCGCACAGAGCCTTTCTACAATTTCTACAAAAAGGAGATTCTCTCGCAGGACATGAAACCGGGGGCGGCTTATGCGGCGCTTGCAAAGCTGGAACGAAAAGGGATTTTAAAGACGATCATTACAAGAGAGATTTACGGGCTGGGCCGTGAGGCGGGCTGCAAAAATGTACTGGAGCTGCACGGAAATGTGGGAAATAATCATTGTCCGCGCTGCGGCAGAACCTACTCGAAGCAATATCTGAGGGATGCCAGAAAGGTGCCGCTCTGCGAGGACTGTATGCTTCCGATCCGCCCGGGTATCCGCCTTTTTGGAGAGCTGGTGGATAACAGCCAGATGACAAAGATGGCAAATGAAATTTCCAGAGCGGACGTGCTGCTGGTGCTTGGCGCACGCCTTGATCCGGAATTCTGCGAACACAACCTCTCGTATTATACGGGAGATAAGGTGATCCTGCTGACAAATCGGGAGACTTACGGCGATGCAAATGCGGATTACGTGATTCACGGCAGCTTAAATAAGCTGGTACCGCAGCTTCTGTGAGAGGAAACAGGCAGATACGCGAGTGATACATAAGAAATGAGTTGATTTAGCAGGAATGCACCGGCAGCAGGCTGGTGCATTCCTTATAATGAGTGATGTTTCGTTCGCATATTGTAATCGACGGCGATCAGAGCGGCTTCATGTACTGAATCGCCTGGCCGCCCATATTGAATAGTAAATCGAGAATGGAGACATTGTGCTCAAATTCTCCGAAAAGCTGCGGATATGCCGGATAGTCGCTGTAATCCATCCAGGTCAGCTTAATTCCCGCGTCCCTGAAGCAATCTTCTGCGATGTAATCCTGCGCCGCCGGACCGGAGAGATATTCCGTGCCGCCGCTGTCCCTTACCAGACCGACCAGACGCTCTGTCTTGCCGTCGACAAGCTGATAATCGGACGACCAGGTGATCCTTGTGGTAATGCCGAGCATCCGGCAGATTTCCGTCAGAAACAGGTAGTTGATACGGCTTAAATATTCTTCATTGCGGCACTTTTCGTAGATTTCCTGAATCTGCGGTCCATATTCCTTAAAGGCGGGAGCGTGCGCATAATTCAGCGTGATGGCGTGCCAGTGCTTGTCGATCCAGTCGTGACCGGAAACCCTTGTCTCGTTGATCTTCTGATAAAAATTTCCTTTGCTTTCCACCGGAATCGTGAGCCACTGCAGCCCGTTCGCTGTTTTGATCTTGTTGCGGTTGCGCCAGTCGCGGCGCGTGTACTGCATATCGTCGTATAAAATAAATTCGTCCACCATGCGGATCATATCGAAATAACCCTTCCATGGAATATAATTTGACTGTAAAATAGCAACCTTCTTCACGAAAAAGACCTCCCTGAATCCAATAATCATGGAATGCTGCCTTCGCAAATCCATTTAAAATTTGCATCGCGAATGGGATCTGCTCACGGCGCGAATATTGACTATTATATCATAAAATCACTGCACCATACAATAGAAAGAGATTGAGATTTTAAGAGGGCGATGATATAATTAGTTTTACGAGTTTGAAATAAGGTGAAAATACGATGAAAAAAATTATGATTCTGGGCGCGTCCTACTCGCTGATTCCGCTGATCCATGCGGCGCAGCGGCTTGGATGCTATACGATAGCAGCGAGCATTCCCGGAGATTACCCGGGGTTTGCGGCCGCCGACGAGAGCTGCTGCTGCGATATCACAAAACCGAAAGAGGTGCTGCAGGCGGCAGAGCAGCTGCAGGTGGATGGGATCGCTACCTGCTGCATGGACGTTGGGCTGCGCAGCCTTGGCTATGCGGTAACGAAGCTTGGTCTGCCGGGACCGTCCTGGGAGACGGTGCAGAAATGTACTGACAAATATAAAATGAAGCAGGCATTTATGCGGGCGGGCGTGCAGACGGCGGCATTTTTTCAGATACATAATGAGGACGAGCTTGCGGATGCCTGCGACTGCCTTTCGTTTCCGGTAATCATAAAGGCGGTGGATCAGATGGGAAGCCGCGGCATTTTTCGCTGCGATACAAGAGAAGAAGTGTTTGCGCGCTATCCGCAGACGATGGCGGCGACTGGAAAGGACTACTGTATTCTGGAGGAATTTCTGATCGGTACCATGTTTGGCGTGGAGGCGATGATACAGCATGGAAGGCTTGCTTATTTCCTGCCGCTTGGGAATGTCCTGCATCAGGCGAATCCGCCGTTTCCGATCGGACATTACGTGCCGTGGACGGAAGGTCAGCCGTTTGAAGAAAAAATCCGGGCGCAGATTGAGCGCGCGGTGCGTGCGCTTGGCGCGGACAACTGCCCGATGGATTTTGATATGATGCTGCGCGACGGGGAAATATATGTGATTGAGGCGACGGCGCGCGCGGGCGCCACCTGCATTGCCGAGCAGGTCGGCATTCATTTTGGACTGGATTATTACGAGGCGATTGCACGGCTCTGCATCGGAGAGCCGGTCGCAGAGCTTTTTCAGAAGGAAAAAAGCGCGCGCGTTCCCAGTGAGGTGCGTCTTTTAGAGGCGGCAAAGGGCGGCGTTGTGCAGGAAATTGTTCCAGGCACAGCGGTGGGTGGCAATCTGGTAGATCTGTCGTTTAATGTTTCTGCAGGCGATACTGTCCGGCCGATGGAAAACGGCAGGGACCGCATCGGGCAGGTGATCGTAAAGGGTAATACTCCGCAGACTTGCCGGAAATTCCTCGGCGAGGTGCTGGAAAGGATACAGGTAAAGGTGAGCGATGAGTAAGGACACAAAGAAAAAAACATCACTGTGGATTTATGTGATTTTGCATATCAGCCTGATGTTCAGCTCTATCAGCGGTCTGCTTTCCAAAAAGGCAGCCTATGCAGATTTTTTTTCGCCGGAGTGGTTCGCGTTTTATTTTGGGATGCTGCTGATCATGTTTCTTTATGCGATCGTATGGCAGCAAATTTTGCGGCATCTGCCGCTCTCGGTGGCTTATGCAAACAAACCGGTCGGATTGGCGTGGGGCATGATCTGGGGCGCGCTTTTCTTTCAGGAGGAGATTACCTGGAACATGATTCTTGGCTCGCTGGTGATTTTTATTGGAATTTATTTGGTGGTGACAGCAGATGGATAACAGTGTATGGATGCATGTGGGGATCATGGTCTGCTCGGTATTTGTGGCGTCTGTGTCGCAGATTTTGCTGAAAATATCGGCAAACAGGAGCTACCCGTCAAAAATAAAAGAATATCTCAACAGCTATGTCATCAGCGGCTATGCGCTGCTGTTCTTGTCAACGATCCTGACGATGCTCGCGTTGAAAAAAATGCCGCTGTCGTGGCAGACGGTCATTGAATCCAGCGGATACTTTTTTGTGTTCGTGATGGGACATTTTATATTAAAGGAAAAGATTTCCAGGCGGAAAATTTTCGGGCTTCTGGTGATCTTCGCCGGGATTATAATATTTTTACTATGAAAAAAGAAGGAGAACAGAAAATGCTTCTGTCGATTGTGATTCCATGCTATAATTCGGCGCACACTATCGGGAAGGTGGTGGAGACGAGCATGGAAGTGATTGAAAAAATAGAAGGCCTGGAGTGTGAATTTGTGCTTGTGAATGATTTCTCACGCGATGACACCTGCCGGGCGATCTGGGAACTTGCAAAAAAATATCCGAATGTAAAGGGGA
>CABRSG010000251.1 GCA_902473545.1 uncultured Lachnospiraceae bacterium
GGGAAAACTGGCTGGAGGTTCTGGAAGAGGTATGCCCGCTCTCCGCGCGCGTGGTCGTGAACCGCGTCAGTATGCAGATGGAGAGCGCGCGCATCACGAAAATATTGAACGCGCTGAAGGAAGCGCTGTGATCAGACAGTGCAGCCCGGCGCTTACAGCCGGAATCTGGAAGAAAATGATTCACAAAAAGAGGTGGCAGGATGAAAATCGTTACATTGACAGAGGAGAGCAAGCAGAATCTTCTGGAGAATCTGTTAAAGCGCAGCCCGCAGAATTACGGGGAATATGAGGGGCGCGTCGCGGAAATTGTGGAGAATGTCCGTGCGCGCGGAGATGAGGCGGTGTTTGCCTACACAAAGCAGTTTGACCGCGCCGATATCACGGCGGAAAATATCCGTGTGACGGAGGAGGAGATTGCACAGGCGTATCGCGAGGTGGATGAGCAGCTTCTTTCCGTCGTTCGAAAGGCGCTGGTGAATATCCGCGCCTATCATGAAAAGCAGAGGCGTTATAGCTGGGTTGACAGCAAGCCGGACGGAACGCTGCTTGGACAGAAGATAACGGCGCTGGCACGCGTGGGCGTTTATGTGCCGGGCGGGAAAGCGGTCTACCCGTCCTCCGTGCTGATGAATATTGTTCCGGCAAAGGTGGCGGGTGTAGAAAAAATTATCATGACAACGCCCTGCAATGCGGAAGGGAAGGTCAATCCGACAACGCTGGTTGCCGCAAAGGAAGCCGGAGCGGATGAGGTCTATAAAGTGGGCGGCGCCCAGGCAATCGCAGCGCTTGCTTTTGGAACAGCGTCTATTCCCAGGGTCGACAAGATCGTGGGACCGGGTAATATCTATGTGGCGCTCGCGAAAAAGGCAGTCTACGGCTTTGTAAATATTGATTCCATCGCGGGACCGAGCGAAATCCTTGTGCTTGCCGATGACAACGCCAATCCGCGCTATGTGGCAGCGGATCTGCTCTCGCAGGCGGAGCACGACGAGATGGCGTCCGCGATTCTGATCACGACAAGCCGGCAGCTTGCCGAAAAGGTGTCCGCACAGGTGGAGCAGTTTGTCTCCGTTCTTTCCAGAAAGGAAATCATTCAGAAATCGCTCGATAACTTTGGCTACATTCTGGTGGCGGACAGTCTGGAGACTGCGATTGAGGCGGCCAACGATATCGCCTCGGAGCATCTGGAGATCATGACGGAGAATCCCTTTGAGGTGATGACAAAAATCCGCAACGCCGGAGCGATCTTTATCGGACCGTACAGCAGCGAGCCGCTTGGCGATTACTTTGCCGGTCCGAACCATGTGCTGCCGACGAACGGAACGGCAAGATTTTTCTCGCCGCTGAACGTCGATGATTTTGTCAAAAAATCCAGTATTGTGTATTACTCACGTGAGGCGCTGGAGGCGGTTCACGAGGATATTGAGACCTTTGCGAAGGCAGAACAGCTCACGGCGCATGCAAATTCCATCCATGTGAGGTTTGAAAAATAGCAGAGCGAGAAAAAAAGGGCTGCCGCGTGAATGCGGCAGCCTTCATAATTCAGTATGAATGTTGTTTTATGATTGCGACTCTGCATCGGATGCAGCTTCCAGCGCTTCATCCAGCACATCCTGCAGCTCCTCAGTCGGATCGTAAGCTTCCATTGCGAGCGCATCCGCCGGAACGGTGATTTCTGTCACATCATCGTAGGTATAGCCTGCATCAACAGACAGATCGTTCAGGATCAGCTTGCACTGCATGTTGGAGGAATCAACACCCTCGTCTGCGGACATGGATTCTGCCATCAGAGCAGTGATCAGCGAGTCGAATACAGACAAATCGGAATTATTGAAGTCCATGTGCATGGAAAGCGGCAGGCTGGATTCCTTGTCGATCGTGTAGGAGAGGTTCATTCCCAGGCTGTCCATAAGCGCTTCCACCATGCTCAGCGTATCCTCATCCAGGGCTTCGCCGGCAGCTTCAAGCGATGCCTCGATCAACGGCATAAACTGGCTGAACATCAGAGCTGTGGACAGTGTGTAGCTGCCGTCATTCTCTGCCACATCCCAGTTGATCTCCACGCCGTCCGGCAGAATGTCCTGCATATCCATGTTCTGCAGATCATCCATGCTGCTTACGCCGAACATCTCCAGAAGATCCGACATATCGGAGCGCTGATGCTCCCAGCCGGAATCCTCCCCGCCCACGATTACCTTCGCGTAAGTATCAACGGTGTTTCCATCCTCAGAAACGATCATGTACATATCCATGTCCATCGCGATCGACTGTCCAAGAACGGAGACGTTGTAGGTGCCGGTCATTTCCATCTGCATCGGGTCGACGATGGACTTTACATCAAAATCGCCGGTCATTGCAATGCCGAAGGAGGATGCGGCAGCGCCGTCGGTAGAAATCTCCAGACCGGCGTCCATGTTGAGGCCCATGCTAAGTGACATGGAGGATACGTTTTTGCCAGCCTCCTGCGATGCCTCCAGCAGAGAGTCCGCGGTGACATCCTCTGCACATGCAGCAAACGGAACGCTGCACACGCTAAATGCTAATACTGTTGCAAGAAATTTTTTGTTCATGATATTCTCCTTTCGAATATGTTCTCTTTCTCTTGCAGTATAGCACAGAGCAAAAAAGTTGTATAGATAATTTTGAAAAATTAAGGGATTTTTAAATAATATGGGAAGACGTTCCGGTGGAATTTGGGAAGATTATTGAAGCGCCGATTGCGTTTGACAAGGGGTGCGTTTGTGATTATAATGTCCCTATAGAAATGGAATATGAAAATTCCAGGAAAGACTGGAGGAAGAGCCTATGCCGGACAGAATAGCGGTAGTGCAGAGAGAGACAAAGGAGACAAGTATCAGACTGACCTTAAACATTGATGGGAGCGGAGCGTGCAGCGTGGATTCCGGGATTCCTTTCCTTGATCATATGCTGAACGGATTTGCCAGACATGGCTTATTCGACCTGAATGCAAAAATCCGCGGGGATGTGGAGGTGGATTCCCACCACACCATCGAGGACACCGGGATCGTGCTCGGCGAGGCAATCAAAAAGGCCATCGGCGACAAGGAGGGTATCCGCAGATTTGGTCACGTGATCCTTCCGATGGACGACGCGCTTGTGCTCTGCGCGGTAGATCTGTCGGGCAGGCCGTATCTGGAATCGGACCTTACTTTTACCGTGGAAAAAATAGGCGATATGGACACGGAGATGGTGCGGGAATTTTTTTATGCGGTTTCCTATTCCGCTGGGATGAACCTGCACTTTAAGCAGCTCTCCGGGGTCAACAATCATCACATCGCAGAGTGCGCGTTTAAGGCGTTTGCAAAAGCGCTCGACATGGCGACCATGACGGATGACCGTATCGCCGGGGTATTGTCGACCAAAGGTACTTTATAGAAAGCATACGAGGAAATGAATATGAAGAATAAGAAATTATTTACCCATATTTTTCTGAAAAACGAAAAAGCAGTCACAAGTCTGAAAAACGGCCGGCTGTTAGACGATGGGGACGCTGTGCAGATCGCGCGTCTTTACGAAAAAAACGGAGCGGACGGACTGATTATTTTTGACCTTTCGGACAGCGATGCGGAGCATGAGGCAAACCTGGACGTTATCCGTAAAATCAGCCGGGCGGTGGATATTCCGCTGATCGGCGGCGGTCATATGAACCGCGTTGAGGACGTTAAAAAGATGCTGTATGCCGGGTGCGGCTGCGCGTTTCTGAATATGTCGAAGCAGAGCAACGCTGATATGCTTGAGGAAGTCTCCAGGCGCTTTGGAAAAGAAAAAATCGGCATTTGCATCAATGATTTTGCTGCAATCATGAGAAACAGCGGGCATTTAAAGGAATTTGCGTCGGTGGCGCTGCTGTTCGGCGATAACCGTCATATTTATGAGGCGGTAAAGAACATGCCGCTGGAGACGATACCAGTGTTTTCTGATA
>CABRSG010000252.1 GCA_902473545.1 uncultured Lachnospiraceae bacterium
GGCGGACGCCGAGTGGGCGCAGCAGAATCCGCTAGTGTTCGAGGTGGTAAAGGAAAAAGACGGGCTGCACGTGGTATCGAGTGTCCCGGAGAATGGATAAATACAAAAATGCCAGAGCCAGAAATGACTTTGGCATTTTTGTATGTCCCGGAGAGAAAAATGTTTACTTTTTTGTGCATATAGCTTATGATAAAAATATGGACGCAGACGGGAAAGGCAATACGGCTGCGCAAAAAAATCACAAAAAAGGAATGAAGAAACGGTTACTTGGGACACTGACACTGGCTATGGCGGTTTCCATGGGCATGGCGGCAGGCGCGGAGGGCGACATTGTGGTGCTCTACACGAACGACGTACACTGCGCGGTGGCGCAGGACGATGAAAACCAGGTGCTCGGCTATGCGAAGGTGGCGGCTCTGAAGGAAGAGCTGGAGGAAGCAGGCAGCGAGGTAATCCTCGTGGACGCCGGAGACGCTATCCAGGGAGAAGCGATCGGCACGCTCTCCAGCGGGGAGTATCTTGTGCAGATCATGGACGAGGTGGGCTACGATATTGCGGTTCCGGGAAATCATGAGTTTGATTACGGGATGGAGCAGTTTTTAAAGCTCGCAGAGGAAGCGGATTACGATTATATTTCCGCAAACTTCACGGATCTTACGACAGGAGAGCCGGTATTTGACGCCTATGAGATCGAGGAGGAAGGCGGCGTAAAGATCGCGTTTGTGGGCGTCTGCACACCGAAAACGATCACTTCCTCCACACCGGTATATTTCCAGAATGATGCCGGCGAATATATCTACGGCTTCCAGCAGGATGAAACCGGCACTGCATTATACGACTGCGTGCAAAGCGCGGTGGATGCGGCACGCGCGGAGGGCGCGGATTATGTGATCGCTGTCACGCATCTCGGCATTGAGGCAGAATGCAGTCCGTGGATGTCGACGGAGCTGATCGGCAATACGAACGGCATCGACGTGGTGCTGGACGGACATTCTCACAGCACGATTGAGGGCGACCTGGTGAAAAATAAGGATGGAGCCAATGTTCTGCTGACCTCCACCGGCACAAAGCTGTCAGCGATCGGCAAGCTGACGATCGGTGAGGACGGCGCGCTTTCCAGCGAGCTTGTGTACGACTATGAGGGCAGCGACCCGGAGGTGGAAGCGTTTATCGCAGGCATCCAGGCAGAATTTGAGGAGACCCTGAACCAGGTGGTGGCAAAGACTGATGTGGCGCTTGTCATCAACGAGCCGTCCACACTGGATAAGGAAGAAAAGATAAGGCTTGTGCGCAATGCGGAGACAAATCTCGGCGATCTCTGCGCGGACGCATACCGCTACGTATCGGGAGCGGATGTGGCGCTTGTAAACGGCGGCGGGATCCGCACGGATATCCTGGCGGGCGATATCACATACGACGACATCATCAGCGTGCATCCGTTCGGAAACGAGCTTTGCATGGTGGAGGCGACCGGACAGCAGATCCTCGATGCGCTGGAAATGGGCGCGCGCGTGACGCCGGAGGAAAACGGCGGGTTCCTGCAGGTATCCGGGCTGACCTATGAAATCCATACAGACATGGAAAGCACCGTTAAGCTGGATGAAAACGGCATGTTCCAGGGTATGCTTGGCGATTATCGCGTGCAGAACGTCATGATAGGAGATGAGCCGCTCGACCCGGATAAGACCTACACCGTGGCGTCCCACAATTATATGCTGAAAAATGCAGGTGACGGCATCAACATGTTTACGGAGTGCGAGCTGCTCCTGGAGGATATCATGCTCGACAACCAGGTGCTGATCACCTATATCACGGAAGGACTCGGCGGCGTGGTCGGAGAGGAATACGCAGAACCGTACGGGCAGGGACGTATCGTGGCAGTAGAAGGATAACATACGAAGGTTTTCTAAAAAAGCAGCTTGAGAATGATAAGATGAAATGTGAAACTCCCACCCAAAAAGTGGGAGTTTTTTATGGGCATTTCTATTGATGGGGAAGATGCCGAAAATTGTTTGAGATTTATCTTGACAGGCGAATAATTCTGTGATATATTTCGTAACATAGTTATGAAACGATGTTTTGAAAAGGTGAGAACATGAGAAAACGTGTGGAGGGCGTGCGGGAAAGGATCCTGGAATGCGCTATGGAAGAGTTTTTAGAAAAAGGATATACAGACGCCTCTTTGCGCACCATTGCTGAAAAAGCGGAGACGAGCACAAATTCTATCTATGTGCGGTTTGGGGACAAGGAAGGGCTGTTTTCTGCTATTGTGGAGCCAGTCGTAGATGAGATGAAGCAGATGTTCCGGAATATTCAGGAGACATTTCATTCTTTTGATGCGGAGAAGCAGCGCCGGGAGGTGGGGCAGTATTCAGCAGATGAGATGCTCCGCATGGTTGATTACATCTATGACAATTTCCATACCTTTCGTCTGCTGCTGGACGCTTCCTACGGGACCAGGTTCCAGAATTTTGTGGACTGGATGGTTTCCATTGAAGAAGAATATACATGGAAATGGATGGAGGTGACCGGGGGCGTGCCGGAGCTTCAAAATGGAATGACAAGAGATTTGTATCACATGGTTTATACGTCTTTTTTTGAGGGAATTTTTGAGGTAGTGCGTCATGAGATGAGCCGTGAGGATGCGAAAAAATACATTTCCATGCTGTGCAAGTATCATCATGCGGGTTTTTTGGCCATTTGCGGCCAGTAAGAAAATGGTCATTCTTTTCAGGAGGATAAGGCTGCTTTTTCGGAGACGGGCAGGCAGCCTTAAAATAAAACAAGAGGTTAGCAAAAGCTAACTAAAAAGGAGGAATTCATATGCAGAAACAAAGTCCGCTGCTCCTTATCTGGAGCTGGGGAAAAGAGGAACATGGCAGGTTCACACGGGCAATCGCAAGCGCGTTTGTTGGTGTCGCACTGGGGATGCTGCCATATTTTTGCGCAGCTCAGATTATCATAAAACTGCTGGCGGGGGAAAAGGAAATAATGGTGTATTTGCCCTGGCTTGTGATTGGGATGGCCGGATATGCCGCCCGTACGCTGCTTTATAATCTGGCATTGTCCATGTCTCACAAAGCGACCTTCTCGGTTTTAAAGACTATTCGGCAGAGGATTCTGGAAAAGCTGCCCAGGCTTCCGCTGGGAACGGTCATGGACATGCAAAGCGGTAAGATGAAGCAAATCATTGTGGATCAGGTGGACGGCATGGAGACGACGCTGGCTCATCTTTTCCCTGAAATGACGGCCAATATCGCCGGGCCTGTTCTGATTCTGATCTATCTGTTTGTGCTGGACTGGCGTATGGCGCTTCTATCTCTTGTGACGATACCGATCGGTTTTGCGTTTATGATGTCGGTCATGGGAAGTTATCAGAAAAAGTATGAGGGTGCTGTCAGGACGACGACGGAAATGAATGGAACGATCGTGGAATATATTGGGGGCATTGAGGTGATCAAGGCGTTCAATCAGGGAAAATCTTCCTATGCTAAATTTTCTGACAGGGTAATGGCCAACGCCTCGTATTATTATCATTGGATGAAAAGCTGTTTGTTTGGCACATCCATGGGCTATGCGGTTGTACCTGCTACACTGGTCACCATTCTTCCTGTTGGCTGGCTGTTTTATCAAAGCGGAAGCCTTTCGGCAGATCCCTTTATTACGGTTGTGATTTTATCGCTCGGTATTGCGGGTCCTCTGATGGCGGCAATGAATTTTGTAGATACATTAGCGCAGGTGGGAACTACTGTAGAAGCTGTGGAGGAACTTCTGGGTGCGGAGGAACAGCACCATGGAAGCAAAGAGGTTTCCATTCCCAATACGTATATTGCACTTTCCCATGTATCTTTTGGCTATCACGAGGACAAGGAGATTTTAAAAGATTGAAGTGCTATACTAAAGTTGTAACGGGAGTGGCTAATGAGATATAATCAAAATC
>CABRSG010000253.1 GCA_902473545.1 uncultured Lachnospiraceae bacterium
CAAAATCGTTTTATAAAATAAAAATATAAAATGACTAATCAAAAAAAGAAAAGGAGAGAAAAACATGGGCATTATTGAAAAAATGAGACTGGATGGAAAGAAAGGTTTTGTTACCGGAGCTGCAAGAGGAATCGGTAAATGTACTGCAACTGCTTTTGCGGAAGCCGGAGCGGATGTGGCGATCGTAGACCTGGATTTTGAAGAGGCAAAGAAAACTGCCAAAGAAATCGCAGAGCAGACGGGCAGAAAGGTGATCGCAATCAAGACAGACTGTACGGACAAAGAACAGGTTGATGCGATGGTAGCTCAGGTGGTAAAAGAGCTTGGCGGTCTTGACTTTTGTCATAACAATGCCGGAATCTGCATCAATGCACCGGCGGAGGAAATGACCTATGAACAGTGGAACAAGGTAATTAACATCAATTTGAACGGGATCTTTCTTACGGATATTGCAGCCGGAAAATATATGCTGGAAAACGGCGGCGGCTCCATCATCAATACAGCGTCCATGTCTGCGCACATTGTGAATGTTCCGCAGCCGCAGTGCGCATACAATGCTTCCAAGGCGGGCGTGATCCAGCTTACAAAATCACTGGCAATCGAATGGGCAAAACGCGGCGTGCGTGTAAACAGCATCAGCCCGGGATACATCGGAACAGAGCTGACATTAAATTCCCCGACCCTGATTCCGCTTATCGAGCAGTGGAATGCAATGGCACCGCTTGGAAGAATGGGAAAACCGGAGGAACTGGAGTCTATCTGTGTATACCTTGCCGGAGATACAAGCACGTTTACAACAGGATCTGATTTCATCATTGACGGAGCGTTTACCTGCTTCTAAAGAAAAGGGAGAGGGGATAAGGCAGGGAAATATGGATAAGAAAGAATTGATTGTAAACGGAAAAACGGCGCTTGGGATTGAACTGGGATCTACCAGAATCAAAGGTGTATTGACGGATCTTCAGGGAAATGTACTTGCGGTCGGCATCCATGACTGGGAAAACTCCTTTATTGACAATATCTGGACGTACAGTCTGGAGGAAATCCACACTGGAATCCGGCACTGCTACAGCTCTTTGAGAGAAGAAACAGAGCAGAAATACGGTGTCACGCTGCACACGATCGGAGCAATCGGCATTAGTGCGATGATGCATGGATATATGGCGCTGGATAAGGCGGGCAGGCAGCTCGCCCCATTCCAGACCTGGAGAAATACCAACACACAGAAGGCGGCGGATGAGCTGACAGATCTCTTTCGGTTTAATATTCCGCTCCGCTGGTCGGTGGCACATTTATACCAGAGGATTCTGGACGGGGAAGAACACACAAAGGCTCTCGACTATGTTTCTACTCTGAGCGGATATATCCACTGGAAACTCACCGGGCAGCGGGTGCTTGGAATCGGTGACGCGGCGGGAATGTTTCCGATTGATTCGGAGACGCATGATTATAATGAAGTCATGGTGAAAAAGTTTGATGAACTGGTAGAGCCGTATCACTATTCCTGGAAGCTCAGGGATATTTTCCCGGCAGTGCTTACAGCGGGAGAAAATGCCGGAAGCCTGACGGAGGAGGGCGCTGCATTTCTGGATGAAAGCGGCAATCTCAAAGCGGGAATTCCGCTGTGTCCGCCGGAGGGCGACGCCGGAACCGGAATGACGGCAACAAACTCGGTTGCGCCGGCGACCGGAAATATATCTGCCGGCACCAGTACCTTTGCCATGATCGTGCTGGAAAAGCAGCTCAGCAAAGTTTACCGTGAGATCGACATGGTGACAACGCCGACGGGATTTCCGTGCGCGATGTCACATGCCAATAATGGAACCTCGGATCTGAATGCATGGGTGGGACTTTTCGGAGAATTCTGTGGACTAATGGGCATCCAGGCGGACGCAGGCACATTATTTGAAAAGCTTTACACACATTCCTTAAAAGGAGATGCTGATTGCGGAGGGCTTCTTGCATACGGATATTATTCGGGAGAAAATATCACGATGATCAACGAAGGACGGCTGGCGTTCCTGCGCACTGCCGACAGCAGATTTAATCTTGCAAACTTTATGAAGTCGCATCTTTATACGTCACTGGGTGCGGTGAAAATGGGAATGGATATCCTTATGGAAGAGGAAAATGTGAAGATCGACCGGATCACAGGGCACGGAGGATTTTTCAAGACGAAAGGCGTCGGACAAAGATATCTGGCGGCTGCGGTTAATACGCCGGTGACGGTCATGGATACAGCCAGCGAAGGCGGCGCATGGGGAATTGCCCTTCTCGCGGCATATCTGATCGATAAAGAGCCGCAGGAAAAGCTGGAGGATTATCTGGAGAACAAAATTTTTAGGGGACTGTCCGGAGAAACGGTATGTCCGGATGAGGTGGAAGCCGAAGGATTTAAGGTGTTTATGGAACGATATAAAAGAGGGCTGGATATTGAAAAGTGTGCAATAGAAGTGATGAACTGGTAAGGAGAACGATATGAAAAAGTGGGGAAAACGAATAGGATATGGCATTGGGGATCTAGGGTGTAATCTTGTTTTTAGTACAATGGCGTCTTATCTCATGGTATTCTATACAGACGTATTTGGAATTACGGCGGCAGCAGCCGGGACGATGATGCTGGTAACAAAATTTATTGATGCTTTGACGGATACCGGAATGGGTCTGATCGTTGATCGTACGCATACGAAATGGGGACAGGGCAGACCGTATTTCCTTCTGGGAGCAGTGCCGTTTGCGGTATTTACGTTCCTGACATTCTACATCCCGGATCTTGGAAGCAGCGGGAAGCTGGTGTGGGCTTACGTGACGTACTGCCTGCTCTGCACGGCATACACTGTGGTGAACATCCCGTTGAACACGATCGTGCCGAGACTTACTTCCGATATTCATGAGCGGGACATACTGGTATCGACGCGAATGGTCTGTGCGATGGTGGGAACTGCGATCGTAATGTCGATCACAGCGCCGCTGGTAGAGTTTTTTGGAAACGGCAATGAGGCGCGGGGATATCTTGTAACCATGACCATTTATGGGATCGTGGCAATGCTGATCTTTTTTGTGACCTTTGCGAGCACCAAGGAGGTCGTTCCGACAACAGTCAACCAGGAGCATTCTATTCTGAGCGACTTTAAGGGGCTTACAGGGCAGGCATGGATATTGTTTCTGCTGAACCTGTTTTACTTTTCGCTTTATGTAGTCAGAAGTACAACCGTTATTTACTACTTCAAGTATAATCTGGGAAGAACAGACTGGCTGTCTTTAGTCGGCATCCTTGGTATTCTGTCCGGACTTCCGATGCTGCTGCTTCTTCCGTCGCTGGAAAAAAAGTTCAGCAAAAGAAACCTGATGTTTTTCAGTGTGGCGCTGTATATTGCAGGAGATCTGCTGATCTTTATCGGAAGAAATTCCGCTGCATGTCTGCTCGCAGGTCTGGTGATTACCGGATTGGGAGTTTACGGAATTTTTGGAATTACGTTTGCTATGCAGCCGGATGTCATTGATTATTCCGAATACAAAAAGAACGCCAGCGTGTCCGGTCTGATTGCCGCGATCCAGGGATTCTTTGTGAAAGGTGGAATGGGCCTGACAAGCTTTATTATCGGAGCTTTTCTGAAGAACGGCGGCTACGTGGCTAATGCGGTCCAGACGGAAAAAGCGCTTTCCTACATAGAAGTATGCTTTATCTGGATTCCTGTTGTTTTATGCCTGCTGATCGCGGTGCTCACCTACTTCTATAAACTGGACGGAATTCGCGGTGAGATGACAGTTGAGCTGGAAAAACGCCGGGCAAGCATGACGGCAGATGGAAACTGATTTTTATAGACGCGGAATTATAAAATAAAATCCCCTGTGCAGAGGTGAGAGCTTCTGCACAGGGGATTGTGGTTGCTATGCATCCGAAGGGAGCTGCCGGTGGCAGGTCC
>CABRSG010000254.1 GCA_902473545.1 uncultured Lachnospiraceae bacterium
AAGAAATCGCTGACCGGATTTGCCGGAGCGTCGCAGGAAAAACGCGGCAGGATATTGCGGAACTCCAGCTTTTTGCAAAGCTCCAACGCCTCCTGTGTAAACAGATTTTCCAGCTTTGCCTGCTCCATATCGAGCATAAAGGGACTCTCCGTGTTGATCTTTGCCAGCTTTTTGCTGAGCTGCGCCAGATCGTAGTGATCGCGCAGGGATTCCCGCGCCTTGTTCGGCTTGATTTCCTCCACATGCTCATAGGCGTTCTCAATGGAGCCGTACTCGGCAATGATCTTGCCGGCCGTTTTCTCGCCCACGCCCGGAATGCCCGGGATATTGTCGGAGGCATCGCCCATCAGCGCCTTCAGATCGACGATCTGCGACGGCGTCACCATGTATTTCTCCACGACCTCCGCCGTGTTGTAATCCTCTATCTCCGTCTTACCTTTTTTTGTCTTAGGAATGCGCACCTTAATGCGGTCGGTGGCGAGCTGCAGAAGATCGCGGTCACCCGAGATGATCGAAACCGTCAGTCCGTCACGCTCCGCTCTTTTCGCCGCCGTTCCTAAAAGGTCGTCCGCCTCATAGCCCTCCAGCATCATCAGCGGCACGCCCATCGCCGTCAGCATCTCCTTCATCACCGGAACCTGCTGCCGCAGCTCCTCCTGCATCGGCTTGCGTGTTCCCTTGTACGCATCGTACATTTTATGCCGGAAGGTAGGCGCGTGGAGGTCAAAAGCGACCGCAAAATAATCCGGCTGCTCCTCGTCCAGAATCTTAAACATAATATTCAGAAAACCGTACACTGCGTTCGTGTGCAGTCCCTGCGAGTTTGTCAAATCCGGCACCCCGAAATACGCCCGGTTTAAAATACTGTGTCCATCTATCAAAACTAATTTTCCCTGCATAATACTCCTTTACTCTGTCAATATCTCTGACAGCGGAACCGCCGCCTCCGTCTCCGGCGTCGTCACAACCGGCTGCCGTTTGCGGTTCGTCTCCCGCTCCGTCGTCTCTGTCGGCTGTGTCGAACTCTCCTCCTCGGTCTCCGGTATCCAGGTGATCGGTTCCGTCTCCGCGCTGAACAGATTATAAAGCGTCGTGTATTCAAAGGAGCCTGTGAGCAGCGTCTGTGCGCCCGTGATCAGAAGGATGCCTGCCACAATTCCGATCAGCGTCATCAGCAGCCGCCGGTAAAACCGCATGATATTGTGCTTTTTTACGCGATCCTCCGCCTGCCTGAGATTCCTCTCCAGCAGCTCCTTGATATTGTAGGTATCGCTTTCCTCCTTATCGAGCTGGGTCAGCGCATAATAAATCGTGAAATAGACCTCCAGCTCCTCGCTGCAAGCCTTGCACCCGCGGACATGCTCGATAAATTCTTCCGTCTCGCGGTCATTTAACTGCCGCTCTATATAGGGCGTAATTTTCTGCTGCGCTGTTTTACAATCCATGTCGGCTCCTTTTCTTCGGTATTAGCATACCACAATCTTCCTTCGATGGAAAGGGTGACATTTTAAATCTTGTGCGTCTGCCACTTATTTCCGAGGAACCGCGTGACAAACATGATAACACGGAACACCCAGTCAAGCACCATCGCGATCCACACGCCGATCGCGCCCATTCCCATCTGATAGCCGAGAATATAGCTGAACAGGATACGGAATGCACACATGGAGAAAATAGAAACCACCATGGTATATTTCACGTCGTTGGCCGCACGCAGCGCATTCGGGAGCACAAACGAAAGCGGCCACAGAACGAGCGCACAGAGGTTATGTATATAGATCAGCGTTTTCGCAAGAGCGCGCGCCTCGTCCGTCACCCTGTAAATACTGAGGATCCACGGCTGCAGGATCAGCAGGCAGGTGATCAGCACCGCCATGATCGCATACGTAATTTTCAGCAGTTTGACCGTATATTTTTTTGCCTGCTCAAAATCCCCGGCGCCGACGCACTGCCCGACCACCGTGATCATCGCAAGGCTCACCGCCTGTCCCGGCAGGATGCCCATAGCATCCAGATTGTTTGCGATCGCGTTCGCTGTGATCTGCACGGTTCCAAAATAAGTAATGATACTGACCACAAGCACGCGCCCAAGCTGGAACAGGCTGTTTTCCAGACTGCTCGGAATGCCGATATAAAGAATCTTTTTGATAAGATTTCCCTGCGGCTTCCAGCCGTGCGGCAGAAGATGCAGCTCCTTTTGCTGATTCAGAAGCAGCGCCGTGATGATCACGCAGGCGAGCATACGGGAAATCAGCGACGCGATGGCAGCCCCGGCAGCGCCCAGGCCGCAGCCAAAGATCAAAATGGCGTTTCCGGCAATATTCACCGCGTTCATGAGCAGTGAGATCAGCATGGTGATCTTCGAGTTGCCCATGGAACGGAAGATCGCTGCCCCGCTGTTGTAGATCGCAAGGAACGGGTAAGAAAGCGCCGACAGAACCAGATAGATCAGCGCATTCTCCATAACGTCCGGCTCAATACTGCCAAATAAAATGTGCAGAATACTGCTGCGGAAAAACAAGGTCAGCGCCATGATCAAAAGCGACGCCGTACCGCTTACGATATAAAGCTGGTTGACTGATTGACAGGCAAGATCTTTTCGCTTCTTTCCGATAAACTGCGACGTCACCACTGCTCCACCGGTGGCAAGCGCCGCAAATATATTGATCAGAAGCACATTGATCATATCCACCAGGGATACGCCGGAAACGGCGGCGTCTCCCACCTGCGATACCATCATCGTGTCCGCCATGCCGACGGTAATCGCAAGAAGCTGCTCCATCACCAGCGGAAAAATCAGTTTTTTCAGTTGTGCATTTGTAAACATTTCTCTCTCCCCGAAGTACAAAAAGTAATCAACGAAACCGAACCTATCATACCATTCTCAATTGCATATTTCAATATCTCAGCCGGAAATTCTTATGAGGTACCCGGATATCTTTTGCTGCTTATTTTTGTAACTAAACAGTTACTTATTTTTTGATAGACTTTTAATGGCCATGGTATTATCATGATATTGTGTCAAATACCCCGCCCCTGGGCGGAAAGAACAAGCCAGGGCATGACCCGCAGCTTGTTGCGCGGGGTTTAACTTGCAATAAGATGAAAAGGAGCTTCCACATGAATGCAGAGCTTTTAGCAAGCCTTCGAGCCATCACAGACGAGGAAAAAGCCCTCCTGCAGGGAAATACCTCCATACAGAAGGGCATCTATACCTCAAAAAAAGATTTCGTGGTAGACAATGCGCGGCTTCTTGCCAAGGGACGTCTGATTGAGATCCGCCCGCACACGCGCTTCGCTCATTTTCCAAAGCACCGCCATAACTACGTGGAGATGGTATATATGTGCGCCGGTTCCACTACGCATATCATCAATGATACCGACCGCATCGTCCTCGAAGCCGGCGACCTGCTTTTTCTCAGTCAGTCCGCCACCCAGGAGATCCTGCCCGCGGGCGAGGACGATATTGCCGTGAATTTTATTATCCTGCCGGAATTTTTTGACCGCCCGCTCTCCATGATCGAGCGGGACAATGTGCTGCGCGATTTTCTGATCTCCACCCTCTCCGGCAGCGGCTCCCGCATCACCTATCTGCAATTTCGTGCAAAAGATATCCTGCCCATCCAGAATCTCATTGAAAATATGCTCTGGACGCTGATCAGCAAAAAACCAAACACCAACACGATCAATCAGGTGACCATGGGACTCATTTTCATGAATCTTTCCGTTTTTGCGGATTCCATATTGAAAAACAGCGCGGAAAATTATGAACAGGATATGATTTTCCGTATTCTCAAATATATTGAAACACACTATAAAAGCGGGACGCTCTCCGACATTTCCGCCGAATTAAAGCTCCCGCCCTATTACGTAAGCCGTCTGC
>CABRSG010000255.1 GCA_902473545.1 uncultured Lachnospiraceae bacterium
AGCGGCAGCGGCCACAGCGTCTTATCCTTTAAAAATGTCAGCGGCTGCTCGATCAGATTCCAGTATTCCAGGAAATTCAGCACCAGGGCCGATATGACGCCGCCCGCGCCCAGCGGAAGCCCGATATACAGAAAAATTTTCAGACTGCCCGCCCCGTCCAGCTTCGCTGACTCAATGATCGCCTCCGGGATCCCCCGGAAAAATCGGTACATGATAAATACCGGAAAGGTAGAAAACACCGCCGGAAGGATAATCCCAAGGTGCGTATCCAAAAGCTTCAGCTTATCCAGCACCAGATAATCCGAGAGCATCCGCACCTGAAACGGCATCATCATCAAAATAATGTACAGGGTATAAAGCGGCTTCCGAAAGGGAAAATCAAACCTTGCAAATCCCCACGCCGCCGGAACCCCGATCAGAAGCTGCCCTGTAAGCACGCCTGCCGTCAGCTTTACCGAATTCCAGAACATCACAAAAAATTCCGGAGTATCCAAAAGCAGCTCCACGTAATTCTGCAGCGTCGGGTACTGCGGAAGCAGCGCCCAGCCAACGAAGCCTTCGCTGCTTCCGAGCACCGGTCCCAGCCGTTCCTTCAGCTCCGCACTGTCCATCAGCGCGCCTGTCAGAAGAAAGATCACCGGGTAACAGCAGACTGCCGCCAGCAAAATCAACGGAAGCAGGATCAATTTGTTCTTCATCCGCGTCTCACTCCTTCTCCCATGCGCGCTGCAGCAAAAGCACCAGCGCAAGGATCACCGCGGCGTTCACCACCGCGCCCGCCGACATTTTATCGATAGACAGCTCCCGGAACCAGTTGTTAAACACATGCTGCATCATGTAAATGCTGCCGTGCGGGTAATCGCCCGCCACTAGGTACGCCTCACGGAACACCTTAAACGAATTCAGAAAAGACAGCACGGCGATAGTATAAAGCGAAGGCAGCAGGTTCGGCATCGTAATGCTGACAAAGCAGCGCCACTCGCCTGCGCCGTCCACCCGCGCCGCCTCGTAAATGCTCTCCGGGATGCCGGAAAGCCCCGCAATCCAGAGAATCACATCGTAGCCAAGATTCTTCCAGATATAGCTGAACACCAGCACCACGAACGCATAATCCGAATTCATCCAGTCGATCGCCTCCACGCCAAAACCGGACAAAAGCCCGTTTAACATGCCGCTCCTGGCAAACAGCAGCCTCCACAGAAGCACCACCGATGCCACCGGAATCGCCATCGGCATCAAATACATGCTTTTTAAAAAGCTGCCGAGCCGTTTCTGCCGATTAAGCAGCACCGCTGCAGCCAGTGAGATAAGCAGCAGAAGCGGTATGCACACCACGGTGAAGCGTACGGTATTTCCCGCCGCCTGCAAAAAAGCGCTGTTGGAAAAGATTGTCCGGTAATTCTTAAATCCGGCAAATTTTCCGCTCATCACTTCCGTAAACGAGCGCCTTACAACGTCCAGAAACGGCGCCAGAATAAATGCAGTCACCCCGGCAAGGCTGGGAAGGATAAAGAAAACTCCCTCCCACTGCCTGCGCCGTCCGGATGCGCCCCTCATCATACGCATCGCCTACTCCTACTCCGCCAGATACAGGTCCATTTTCTGACTGACGGTATTCACTGCTTCCTCCGCGGTGATTTCTCCCGTGATGCATTTTCCCGCCTGTTCCGCAACCAGCTCCTTCATCACCGCGTCAGTGAGGGACGGCGTGTCCAGACTGTCAATCAGCTCTTTGAAATGGTCGACCTGCTCCTGCCCGGGTACCAGCGTGTCAAAATTAAAGTCGTGGATGACGCCGTCCTCATCCTCCCACATAGAACCGCTGGACATAAGAATGCGCTCGTCCTCAGAAAGCTCCTCCTTCGCCAGCTTCTCCGCAAAAAGCTCCGTATCCAGCGCCTTCTTATTCACCGGGAAGCCGCTCTCCTGGTTGACCGACTGCGCCGTCTCAGACAGCATGAACTTTACAAATTCCTCTGCTCCCTCCGTCTGACTGCTCTTTGCCGATACACCCACGATCGTAGCCGGAATAAACACCCTTTTCCCGCTCACCGGAGCCAGCCGGTAATCAATATCCGGGGTTACTCCACTGACTGACGTCACATCCGCCAGCCCATTCCCGGAGCCGAGATTCATAAGCTGAAGCTTTTCCGTCTTCTGTACCAGCCCCTGTGTGGATATATAAAGCGAAAAATCATAATCATCGCCATTGTCCGTCATCATACGGTACTCCAGCTCTTCTTCCCGGTAGTGATTTAAATCGAACAGCGTTTTCAGCTCCGTCATGTAGCCTGTCAGCATCTGCGTATCTACCATGCCGTCCTCCGTCAGCATAAGCGGGGAATACGCTCCGTAGAAAATATTCTGCAGCCAGTAAACGTCGCTTACGTGCAGAATGGATTCCACCTCATCGTCGGCGGCGCGGAGCTGCCCCGCCGTGATTCCAAGGCTCTCAAGATTTCCGATCTGCGCGATCGTTTCGGCGTCTCCGATCAGCACCGGCACTTTAAAGCGGCTCGGAACCGCATAGACCGCCCCGTCCTTCTGATAGATTCCTGCAACATTCTCCTGCAGCCCGTCACTGTTTAAAATCTCGTTATAAATACCGCTGATATCCTTCAGCACGCCCTTTTCTATATAGGATTCCATCGGCATTCCGTCCAGGATCAGCACATCCGGTCCGTTGCCGGCCATGATCTCCGTATTTAAGGTACGCAGGGCGTCGGAAGCCGTCACTGCATCGTCGCCCGACATGCCGATTTCCAGATTCACGTAATATTTCGGATTCTGGGTCTGGAACATGGAGATCGCCTGCTGCACCGCCGCGTTATTTTCCAGCGCATACACTTTAATTTCCGTATCCGGCACTGCCGGCACGCTCCCGTCATACACAAAACGCAGAAGCTTCGGGTTTGTGTCGTCCAACACGGACAGTAAAACAGAACCGTCATTTAAAACAAGCATACTGCACAGGCTTACGCTCGGCTTCGCCAGCGAATTGAGCTTTCCGTCCGCGATCTGCTCCACCACCGAGCCGCCCACGCTGTAGCGGTACATTCCCTCATCGTTTGCAAAATACAGCGTGCCTTCCTCGTTCCCGCTGCACATGACGACCGGGCTGCTTTGCATGCTTTTCAGCGTCAGATTTGCGCTGTTCGCCTCCAGCGTCTCCTTTAGCACCTCATCCTCCGTGCTCTCCTTTCCGGTGGCATAATCCAGAACCGTCACGCCGTCGCTTCCGCTGAACATAAAGATCCTTCCGGCGCCCGTCTGGAAATATTCACAGTACGCCTCCTCTTCATTCAGCGTCTCCAGAAGCTCCCCGCTCTCATCATCCAACAGGTAAAACGGTTCCATTCCGATCATGCTCACAAGGATTTTTCCGTTTTCCATGTATGCCATCTGACTGACCATGTTGCCGTAAGGACTGCCCGCCTCCGTCTCGGGAATCGCCAGAGCAATCTGCTTCGCTGTCCCGTCCGGCAGAATTTTGCCAAAGCACAGCGTGCCGACAGAATACTCTTCCTCATTTTCTTCATGCTCATACCAGTATGCAAACACGCTTCCGTCCGGCGAAATCCTGGCGTCATAAACACTTGTACCTTCCTCCAGCTCCAGCACTTCCTCTATATTTTCCTTCTGCTCCCAGGCTGCGCCGCCGTCCTTCGAATCCCAGATCATACTTTCAGAGCCGCCCGCAGCAAGGCGCAGCGTACCGTCCTCCAGCTCCTTTATATCAAGGACGCGCATGCTTCCCTCCGGCAGAGCGATCTCACTCTCCATGTAGCGCCCCATCGCCGTGCTGCTCTCCGACGATACGCCCTGCGCCTGCGCCGTCTGGCTTCCGACAGTCTCCAAATCCCC
>CABRSG010000256.1 GCA_902473545.1 uncultured Lachnospiraceae bacterium
ATTCCCTGGTCCTCGCTCACCGGGATAAATGCGCCGCTCAATCCGCCCACGTAGGAGGAAGCCATCACGCCGCCCTTTTTCACCTGGTCGTTCAAAAGAGCCAGCGCTGCCGTTGTTCCGGGAGCGCCCGCGTATTCCAGACCGATCTCGCAGAGAATATCCGCCACACTGTCCCCCACCGCCGGAGTCGGCGCAAGCGACAGGTCGATGATGCCAAACGGAATGTTCATTCTTCTGGAAGCCTCCTGCGCCACAAGCTGTCCCACGCGCGTCACCTTAAACGCCGTCTTTTTGATTGTCTCGCACAGCTCCTCGAAATTCTTTCCGCGCACCTTTTCCAGCGCACGCTTTACCACACCTGGTCCGCTGACGCCGACATTGATGACCGCGTCGCCCTCCGTCACGCCATGGAAAGCACCTGCCATAAACGGGTTATCATCCGGCGCATTGCAGAAAACAACAAGCTTTGCGCAGCCAAGAGAATCCTGTTCCTTTGTGCGCTCCGCCGTCTCCAGGATCACATCGCCAAGCAGACGCACCGCGTCCATGTCGATGCCGCATTTTGTGGAACCGACATTCACCGAGCTGCACACACGCTCCGTAGAAGCAAGCGCCTGCGGGATCGAACGGATCAGCAGTTCGTCACTTTTTGTCATGCCCTTGCTCACCAGCGCGGAGTAACCGCCGATAAAGTTGACGCCAACCTCCTTCGCCGCTCTGTCCAGCGTTTCCGCCAGCGTCACATAATCCTCCGGCGTCCGGCATGCCCCGGCACCCACCAGTGCGATCGGCGTAACGGAAATACGCTTATTGACGATCGGGATACCGTATTCCCGCTCGATCTCCTCACCGGTCGCCACCAGATTTCTGGCAAGTGTCGTGATCTTCTCGTATATTTTCCGATTCAATTTCTCCAGATCGGAATCCGCACAATCCAGAAGGCTGATGCCAAGCGTGATTGTACGGACGTCCAGGTTTTCCTGCTGGATCATTTTGTTCGTCTCGTTAACCTCAAAAATATTGATCATACTGTTACTGTCCTTTCTCTGCGTTTCATTGCCATGCTCATCTCGAATCCGCTTCGCTCCTTCTCGATGCGGCGTTCGCCGTATACCCGGTTTTGCATCTGTCACTTTACAGACAAGCCTGTAGTACCCGCTGCAAAACCGGGTGCATGGCTCATCGAGATTCATATGCGATGCATCTTGTTGAATATATCCTCATGCTGGCAGTTGATGACGACGCCGATGACCTCGCCGAGCGCCTTCAGCTCCGTGGAAAGCTCGCCAAATTCCTTTGTAGAGGCGGAGGCATCCGTTACCATCATCATGTTGAAGAAGCCATCCACAATGGTCTGGGAGATGTCGAGAATATTTACGTTGTTTTCCGCTAGAAAAGTGCAGACCTTCGCGATGATTCCCACGGTATCCTTTCCTACTACTGTGATGATTGTCTTTTTCATGTTGCGTTCTCCTTTCGATTTAAAGGGATGTCCGGTGCCGCCTTTGGCACCGGGTGAGTCCCCGAATTTGTAATCAGATATATACCGGCTCCGACGCCTCGCTGCGCCGCGCCACCTGTATCTTAAAATCGTTCGCGCGGTACGGATTATCGCCGAGCGTTACCTCCGTGCATACCGTCTCGTAAGCAAGCGCCTCGTAATTGTTTTCCTTGCTCAGATGACCGAGGAACACGCTTTTCAGATTATCGTGCAGGATCCGGCAGAGCAGCCGTCCGGCGTTTTCATTAGAGAGATGCCCGTGATTGCTAAGAATACGCTGCTTTAAATAGTATGGGTAAACGCCCGCCTGCAGCATACGCACGTCGTGATTCGCCTCCAGAAGCACCGCGTCCAGCCCCTGCAGATGATCGACAATGTAATCGTTGTACACCCCAAGGTCAGTGACAACTGCCGCCGATTTTTCCCCGGAATTTACGCGGTAAGCCACCGGGTCCGCCGCGTCGTGCGAGATGCGAAACGGGACGATCTCCATGTCGCCGACCTGAAATATCTCATCCGGGCTGATCTCCCGGTAAAGCCCCTCGTCAATTTTTCCAAGCGAGGAACAGTTTTTTATTGCTTCCAGCGTGCCCTTCGTCCCGTAAATCGGGATGCCGGCCCTGCGCGCCGCCACACCTACGCCGCGGATATGATCGGAATGCTCGTGCGTAACCAGAATCCCGTCAATATCCTTCAATGTCCGGTCTATGGTATGTAAGCCCGTCTCCGCCTGCTTTGCGCTGATGCCGATATCCACAAGCAGACTTGTCTGCTCCGTCCCGATAAAAATGCAGTTTCCGCTGCTTCCGCTTGCAATGCTACACAAATTCATGTTCTTTCAATCCTTTATCTATCTGTTCATAAGTATTTTCCAGAAAATCGCTGCTGTTGTCAACGGTAAACTGACAGGCAGCGCGAAACTGCTCTTCGGATTTCTGATTTTTTAAAATCTGCGCGGTCCTTTCCGCCGTATAGCCGCGCGATGACGCCAGACGCTGCGCGCGCACCGCGTCATTCACGAAAATATACCAGATTTCATCACAGATCGTCTCGTAATGATCGTCAAGGAGCAGCGCCGCCTCCAGCACCAGAAACGGCGCGCTGCCCTCCGCCCGCTTTTTTGCGATCCAGCCTTTTACATACTCCTTCACCTGCGGATGTACGATCTCATTGAGCCGCTTTACCTGCTCTCCGCTTACAAACGCCTTCTGATAAAGCTTTCTGCGGTCGATCGTCCCGTCCGGCGCCAGAATATTTCTGCCGAAAACAGCGATGATTTCATCATAGCACCGTTCTCCCTGCTCCATCAGTCTGTGCGCCGCCTCGTCGAGCTGCAGCACCTCTGCGTGATATTTTTTTTCTAAATAGGCGAGCACCGTGCTCTTCCCGGCGCCGACGCCGCCGGTGATGCCCAAAACCTTAATGCGCCTCATACCAGTTATTCCCTGTATTCATATCTACTTCCATGGCGACGCTCAAATTCACCGCGTTTACCATTTCCTCCGCCAGAAGCTTTTTCACGTCCTCCACCTCGGACGGCTCCGCCTCGATCAGAAGCTCATCGTGGATCTGCAGGATCAGCCGCGCTCTGTGTTTTTCCGCCTGCAGACGCTCGTTCACCCGGATCATGGCGATCTTGATGATATCCGCCGCCGTTCCCTGGATCGGCGAGTTCATCGCCACGCGCTCGCCAAAGGACCTTTGCATAAAGTTTCCGGAATTTAATTCCGGCACCGGACGTCTGCGATGGAACAGCGTCGTCACATAGCCCTTTTCCTTCGCGTCTTTCACAGATTTGTCGAGAAATTCCTTCACCTTCGGATAGGTCTGGAAGTATTTTTCAATGTATTCGCCCGCTTCCTTCACGCTGATGTGCAGATCCTCGCTCAGTCCGAAGGCGCTGATCCCATAGACAATGCCAAAATTTACCGCCTTTGCGTTCCGGCGCTGCAGGGACGTCACCTCGTCGTACGGAATGTGAAATACCTGCGATGCCGTCAGCCGGTGGATATCCGCATGGTCGCGGAACGCATTAATCAGCGTTTCGTCGCCCGCCATCGCCGCAAGCACGCGCAGTTCGATCTGTGAATAATCGGCATCGATCATCACACAGCCCTCGCGCGCGATAAACACCTTGCGAAGGAGCCGTCCAAGCTCCGTGCGCACCGGAATATTCTGCAGGTTAGGATCGGTGCTGCTGATGCGTCCGGTCGCCGTGATCGTCTGATTGAAGGTACCATGGATCCTGCCATCCTCCGATATAAAGTTTGCCAGTCCGTCCGCATAGGTCG
>CABRSG010000257.1 GCA_902473545.1 uncultured Lachnospiraceae bacterium
GAGCCGCTTCTTTCCCATAGTGAATTGCTGTCAGCGCTTCCACATAATAACGGCGTCCTCCGCCGGTTTTTCATAAAAATTCCTGCGGATGCCGCAATTTACAAAGCCCAGCTTTTCATAGAGTGTGATCGCGCCTGCATTACTGCGCCGCACCTCCAGCGTAAACGCTGTGACACCGCGCGCCGCGCCCCTTTTTATAAGCTCTGCCAGCATTGTCTCCGCCACGCCCCGGCGCCGGCAGCTCTCCTTCACCGCCACGTTGGTAATATCCGCCTCGTCAAACGACTGCAGAAATCCGCAATAGCCGGCAATTTTTCCGTCAAGCCGCGCCGTCAGATACAACGTATCCTTCGACTGCAGGGATGCAGCAAACCCGTTTTCAGACCAGGGCTGCGAAAAAATGCTTTTTTCAATTGCTGCAACCTCCGCCAGGTCCTCCATCTGCATTCCGGCAATCTCAATCATGTGCTTTCTCCGCTTTCTTTTCCGCGCGTTCCCGCTCCGCCTGCGAGAGCCGCAGGTAATCCGGCTGATGCTCCGCTGCCGTCTGCAGTTTTCCCTGACGCGCATAGATCATTCCAAGAGCCGCCACCGCTCCCGCGCGCTGTTTGTTTAAGTGCGCCGGCGCATAGCTGTGTTTTACCGTCACGCACTGTTCCAGAAGGTCGCGGTACACCGGAACGCCATCGCCAAGGAAGATCACCTCGCGTCCCATCCGCTTCAGCTTCTCCGCGAGTTCCTCCACTCCCACAGCCATCTGTCCCTCCAGCGTCTGCATTTCCTCGCCGGAAAACGCATAAATGCCGGTGTACACCTGGTTTCTGCGTGCATCCATCAGGGGGCAGATCCGTTTATCGGTGCCCCAGAGATTATACGCAAGCGCCTCCACCGTCGGCACGGCGATCAGCGGTGCACCAAGTGCAAGCCCAAGCCCCTTTGCCGTCGCCGAGCCGATGCGAAGCCCTGTAAACGAACCCGGCCCCGCTGCAACCGCGATCGCATCGATCGTTTTTAAATCAAGCTCCGTCATGCGGACGATCTCGTCCAGCATCGGCAGCAGCGTCTGCGAATGTGTTTTCTTATAGTTAACGGTATATTCCGCCAGAAGCCTGTCGTCCTCTGCCACTGCCACGGACGCTACCAGCCCCGAGCTGTCAATTCCCAGAATTCTCATATGTTACCTCAATCCTCCGATAATCAAATCCCTTTTCCAGATCCTTTTCGATGCGGATCCAGACCGTATTTTCCGGCATCAGCTCCCCGATCAGATCCGCCCATTCCACCAGGCAGACCCCCTCTCCGAAAAAACAGTCCTCGTACCCGATCTCCTCCATCTCTCCGGGATCAGCGATACGGTAGACGTCAAAATGGTACAGCGGAAGCCTTCCCTCCTCATAAATCTGCACGATGGTGAAGGTGGGGCTGCTTACCGGCTCTTCTATGCCAAGCCCCGCTGCCATTCCCTTTGTAAAGACCGTTTTTCCCGTTCCGAGATCGCCGAGCAGAGCAAATATCTGCCCCGGCACGGCCTGCTCTCCAAGCCGTCTGCCCGCGTCAAAGGTCTCCTGCTCACTCCATGTTTCCAGTATCATGTTTATTCCCCAACCTTAATCTTCTCTGCTTTTACATACTTCCTGATCAGTCCAAGCACCACGGTAATCTGACTTCCCATGCTCTCCCTCGGCAGAATCGAGCAATAACGCTTTCCCGTGTACAATAAGAGACTGTTCTTTGTCTCCTTCACACTTAAAATCTGCTCCCAGGCGATATGTGCTTCGTTCTCCCCCTGCGTGCTGGTGATTCCCTCGTCGCTTACCACATAAGTAAGCGGCTTTTGAAATACCGGGCTTAGCTTTGCCTGCTTCGCCGCGCGGAAATACAGCATCACCGGCTGCAGCGGAAGCAGATATACCGTAAACAGCAGATAAACCGCCGTCATCGCCCCGGAAACGTCCCCGAAGGTGGCAATCGCAAGAATCAGCGTCCCGATGCCAAACAGAATACTAAAAATGCCGGAAAAGCTGTGGTACGTGTGGAAAAGCTGAAAATCAAATAAAATTTTCGGCGTCATTTTTACTTCAAATTCTGCACTCATACGCAATACCTCTTTTCAAACGAAAAAACAGTATGTTATAACACGTAGCATTATAACACACTGTTTTCGCTCTTACAACCTTGATTTGCACAGGGTTTTGTGTCTTTTACATCGTCTGTCCCTTGAGAATTGGACTGATGTATTTGTATAGAAGCAGCGTAACGACGGAAACCACAATGCCTTTGATGATGTTAAACGGCGCCACTGCCAGGATTACAAAAGTACCGAGACCTGTGATTGCCGGATTCACAGCCGTGCCCATTCCTACCAACGCGTCGATCGGCATTCCAAATGCCTTACTGTACGCCGGAAGCAGCACATACGCATTGATAAAACAGCCCGCGATCGTCATAAACAGGGTGCCCGCCGCCATACCGATGATCGCGTTCTGTTTGCTCTTCTTCCGCTTGTAGATAATTCCCGCCGGAACCACCAACGCGCAGCCAATAAGATAATTACCGATATCGCCCACAAATGCTGTATTAGTGCCCTTGATCACAAGCTTCAGCAGGTTTTTCACCAGCTCGATCAACGCACCCGCCACCGGTCCAAGCGCAAAGCTGCCGATCATCACCGGCACCTCACTTAAATCAATCTCATAGAAGTTCGGCGCAAACCAAAGCGGGAATTCAAATAGCTGCAAAATCATTGCCACTGCTCCCAGCATTGCGATCACGACCATGTTGCGGATGTTGCTCTTTGCGGCAGACGCCGCCACTGTGTTTGTGTTACTGCTCATGTTTCTTCCTCTCCTTTTCTTTTTTGCTTGATCCGGAAAGCTTCGAAAATGTTTTCCGCGGAAGTCGAAAATCCGGCAGTCCGCAGCCTGCTGCAGGACTTTGACTGCAGAAAAAACCCCGGATTCATTCATCCGGGGGTAACTTTACGCACAGTAAAAACTATGTTCTATCTTCTCTCATCCAGACTATACTGTCGGTATTGGAATTGCACCAATTCAGCCGCCGAAGCGGGTCGCGGACTATACCGCCGGTAGGGAATCTCACCCTGCCCCGAAGATTTCCTTTTCAATTAGTGCTATTATAAGCCCTTACAGGATATTATGCAAGCATTTTTTCATGCAGCATTAAAGCTCGTTACTGTTCATTCCGTTCGCAGCAAGTGTTTGAGGCTGGCGTGAACAGTAATTAAAGCTTCATCGTAAGCTGTATCCGCTTTCGTGCAACATCCACACTTAATACCTTTACCTCCACGATATCGCCGACGCTGACTGCCTCCAGCGGGTGTTTGATGAATTTTTTATCGGTAATCTGGGAGATATGGACGAGTCCGTCCTGGTGGACGCCGATGTCCACGAATACGCCGAAGTCGATAACATTGCGCACGGTTCCTTTTAGGATCATGCCGGGCTTCAGGTCCTTCATGTCCAGCACGTCGGTGCGCAGGATCGGCTTTGGCATCTCGTCACGCGGGTCGCGCGCTGGCTTTTCCAGCTCCTTTACGATGTCGCGCAGAGTGATCTCGCCGACGCCAAGCTCCGCAGAAAGCTTTTTGTAGTCGCGCACCTTCTTCGAAAGACCGCCAAGTTTTCTCGCCGCGACGTCCTCCAGCGTATAACCCAGACGCTCCAGCAGCTTTCGGGCTGCTCCATAGCTTTCCGGATGGACGCCGGTCGCGTCCAGCGGGTTTTCTCCGCCTTTGATCCGCAAAAA
>CABRSG010000258.1 GCA_902473545.1 uncultured Lachnospiraceae bacterium
CGGAATGACGCCGCAGGACAAAGAAAAAATAGCGCGTCTGCTTGCACCGGATTATAGCAGCCGCAGTGAAAAGAGCGGAAATCTTGGCATTGCGAATGTGAATCAGCGCCTGCGGATTCTTTTCGGGGAGCCGTGCGGACTTTCTATTACGGAGATGGCGGACGGGCGCGTGTGCGCAAAGCTTACGATACCGTATAGCAGAGGAAGCCTTGATGTCACATACGAAAAAGATATATAGACAGAAAAAATGCTTTGTAAAGAATGACAAGAAAATACAATAAATCACAGCTCCAGTTATTCAAAATTCACGAAGGATAAGGCATAATAGAATTACAAAGCAATCAAAACGAAATTCTAAAAAAGACTGGAGGGTATGAAATGAAGAAGAGATTAGGATGTATGATGGCGGGCGTGATGGCGCTTTCGATGCTGGCGGGAGCGGCAACCGTGCAGGCAGAGGGCGTGGAGCTGAATGTGACGACGACGTTCGCCGGCGAGGACGGAAATGCACAGAACTTTAAGGATGCTGTGACAGCCTGGGAAGAGGCTACCGGAAATAAAGTAAACGACGCTTCCGCAACGTCAGACGAAACATTTAAAGCGCGTGTGGAAATGGATTTCCAGACCGGAGCGGATCCCGACGTACTGTTTTTCTTTAACGGCGCAGACGCAAATTCCTTTATCGAGGCGGGCAAGGTTGTTTCTATCGACACTATCCGAGAGACGTATCCGGAGTATGCCGCAAACATGAATGACGATCTGATCACTCCGTCTATCGTGGATGGAATCAAATACGCGGTTCCGGTAAACGGATACTGGGAAGCAATGTTTGTGAACACGGAAGTCCTGGAGGCAGCAGGTGTTGAACTTCCGGGCGCAGACTACACCTGGGACGCATTCCTTGCAGACTGCCAGAAGATTAAAGACGCGGGCTATTCTCCGATCGCGGCGGCTCTGGGCAATATTCCGCATTACTGGTGGGAGTTCTGCATCTTCAACAACGGCGATGTGGTAAATCATCTGACGATTCCGGCTTCCATCGAAGAGGCAGGCGCATGGGTAAACGGCATGGAAGATATCAAGGCGCTGTATGAAGCAGGTTATTTCCCGGAAAATACGCTTTCCGCAACAGATGATGAAACCTTCGCCTCCTTTATCGACGGCAAGGCAGCATTCCTTATCGACGGTTCCTGGAAGGTTGGCGGCATTGCAGGCGCATGCCAGTCTGATTCGGATGACGCATCCACACTGGATACGGAAAAGCTCGACAAATTTACCGTAACCTATGTGCCGGGCAAGGGCGAAAGAAAAGCAACCGATCTGATCGGCGGTCTGTCCATGGGCTACTACATCAGCACGGCGGCATGGGAAGACGATGCAAAGCGTGAGGCGGCAGTCAGCTTCGTAGAACATATGACAAGCGACGAGATGGTAGCAAAATTTGCACAGCACACGGCGTCTGCTCTGAAGGCAGCTCCGGAGGTAGACGAATCGTCATTCAACTCCCTGCAGGTGAAGGCAATGGAAATGATGTCGGGCGTAACCTCTCTGACTGGCGCGGTACAGGATCTGTTCAACGGCGAATGCAGAGTATCCACCTTCGACGGAATGCCGCAGATCGTGACGGGCGAAGTGACAGCAGAAGATGCGGTGGCAGAAGGTCTTGCAATCTACAATGGACAGTAAGTAACAAAGAGCATAACCTGCGGTGAGGTTTTCGCAGACAGAAACGCCGGACGCGGGTAAATCGGGGGCACTGCAAATAGGATAGGGAGTTTGCAGTGTCCCTTTTCTAATGGAAAACAGGGAACGGAAGCATTCCCTGTTCCTGGATGGGAGGCAAAAATGGGAGCAAATATTTATCGAAACAAAAAGCCGCTGCTGTTTTTTCTGGTTCCGGCGTTTGCGTTTATGGTCGTGTTTCTGCACTATCCGTTCGTCATGAATATTCTGAACAGCTTCCAGAATATCGGCGGGCTGGCAGCGCAGAGCAAGGGCTTTCTCGATCCGTGGTATTCCAACTACAGGGAGATGCTGCACGACAAAAATCTGTGGATCGCGCTGAAAAACACGCTGATCCTGATGGTTTCAACCGTGGTGTTCCAGGTGGGGATCGCGCTGGTGCTGGCGATCATGGTCGACCAGATCACCGTCGGAAAGAAGTTTTTCCGGGTGGTTTATTTCTTCCCGATCGTTATTTCGGCGACGGCGCTTGGTCTTTTATTTAACCTGGTGTTCCTGCGTGATAAGGGCATGGTAAATCAGCTTCTGGAGCTTTTTGGAAGAACAGAGCTGATCGATTGGAAGGATAAGAGCCGCGCACTCGTGACGATGCTGCTTCCGGTTATGTGGCAGTATGTTGGATTTTATTTTGTGATTATTGTGACGGGACTGAATAATATCTCAGATGATTTATATGAAGTGGCGTCGATCGACGGGGCGACAAGATGGCAGAGAATCCGATACATCACGCTGCCTTTGTTACATAATGTTCTCTGTACCTGTGTGGTGCTTGCCGTTACCGGCGCGCTAAAGGCGTTCGACTTGCCCTGGATCATGTTCCCGAAGGGAATGCCGCTCAATTCCACCTGGCTGACCAGCACCTATATGTATTACCATGCGGTGGAGACGCGCAATACGGATTACGGCTGCGCGATTGCCGTGCTGATTGTGGTGCTGGGCGTTGTGTCGGCAAAGGTCGTAAACCGGATATTTAAAGAAAAGGATTACTGAGAGGGGGAGAAGGATGCGTAAAAAATCAAAAAACGGCAGCGGGCTTTGGCAGGTTCCGGTGTATGCGGTGCTGATATTCTGGGCGCTTACCACGATCTATCCGCTGTTCTGGGTGGCGACAAATTCTTTTAAGATAAAAAACGAGATCCTTGCAAATTCCTTCTCAATGCCGGTGGGGGAACTGTTTACACTGGCAAATTACAGGAGGGCGTTCGAACGCGTTCCAATCCTGGGGGCTTACGCGAACAGCCTGATCCTATCCGGCACAGTGACGGTGGTCGTGATGACGCTTGCGGGGCTTGCCGCGTTTGCGCTGGTTCGCTATCAGTTTAAGGGACGGGATTTTCTGATGTCGGTCGTGGTGGGAAGCATGATGTTTCCGGCGTTTTCCACAATCGTTCCGGTGTTCCGCATGGAGGCTTCCTGGGGGCTGGTGAATACGAGCAACCGCTGGATCTCGCTGTTTTCCTGCGCACTGCCGCAGATTGCCGGAAACCTTTCTTTTGCGATCATCGTGCTGTCGGGCTATATCCGCTCGCTCCCTATTGAGCTTGAGGAGGCGGCTTATATGGAGGGCTGCACGACCTTTAAGATTTTTACAAAAATCGTGGTTCCGATGGCAAAGCCTTCGTTTGCGACGGTGGCGATCTTCTCCTTCCTCTGGAGCTATAACGATTTGTTTACGCAGACCTTCTTCCTGCGCATCCAGCCGCAGTGGGCGATCACCCGCCTGCTCAAAGAATTGACGGCGATGGAGGGCACCAATTACGGTCTGATGGCTGCGGCAGTGACGATCGTGGTCGTTCCGGTAATTATCGTCTATGTATTTTTGCAGAAATATATCATAAAAGGGATGACAGCGGGGGCGATCAAGGGTTAGACTGTATACAGGAGGGAGCGCAATGTATAAGGTAGTGGTGGTAGATGACGAGCCGATCATTGTGAAAGGTCTTACAAAGCTTGTACCGTGGGAGAAGTATGGATGCAGAGTGGTGGGCACGGCGGAGGATGGCATCGAGGGGCTG
>CABRSG010000259.1 GCA_902473545.1 uncultured Lachnospiraceae bacterium
TCATTTTCATGACTGCCGCCGCTTCCCGGGCGCGCTTCCCGTCCTTCCATAGAATCGCCGCAAATCCCTCCGGCGACAAAATAGAGTATACGGCGTTTTCCAGCATCCAGACCTCGTTTGCCACGGCAAGCGCCAGCGCCCCGCCGGAGCCGCCCTCCCCTGTTATAATAGAAAGCACCGGCACACGCAGGCCTGAAAGCTCGCAGAGATCGCGCGCGATCGCCTCACCCTGTCCGCGCTCCTCCGCCTCTATACCGCAGAACGCGCCCGGCGTATCCACCAGAAAGATCCCCGGCCTGCCAAACTTCTCCGTCTGTTTTGCCAGGCGGAGCGCCTTGCGGTAGCCCTCCGGATTCGGCATTCCAAAATTGCGGCGCTTGTTTTCCTTTGCCCCGCGTCCTTTCTGCTGACCGATCACGGTAACGTATTGCCCCGCTATCGAAGCAATGCCTCCGATAACCGCGCGGTCGTCTCCAAATACACGGTCGCCGTGAAGCTCCATAAAACCGTCGAAAACCTTCGCAATATATTCTCTGGTGTGTGGTCGGTCTGCCCGCTGCACGCGCTCCCATGCATCGCAGTCATCCCCAGACGCGCGGCGCCCGGAAATTCCTTCTCCATCTGTCGCGTCTCGCACAGCAGCTCCTTCTCCGCGTTCTCCATCTGACGCGCCGCGCACAGCAGCTCCTTCTCCGTCTGTTGCAGCGCACCCGGAAGCTCCCGTCTTTGCAGCAGCCTCCTTCCCTCCGGAAATATTCTGCCGACGCTCCGCGCTCCGCAGAAGCACCGTGAGCGTTTTTCGCATCTGCTCACGCCCTACCACCCGATCCACAAATCCGTGTTTCTGCAAAAACTCCGCGCTCTGGAAGCCCGCCGGCAGCTTCTGCCCGATCGTCTGACGTATAACGCGCGGTCCGGCAAAGCCGATCAGTGCCTCCGGCTCTGCAAGGATCACATCGCCCAGCATCGCAAAGCTTGCCGTCACACGCTCGATCATGCGCGTGATTTTTTCCCCGACCGCCGTCCCCATGCTTCCCATCAGAAAATCCGCCGACATCACTCCGATTGCTGTGCGGATACCGCCGATCAGCGCCTCTCCTGTCAGCACAGCCTCTTTGATGCCCGTGCTTTCCCGAAGCTGCCGCAGCTTTTCCTCATATCCGTCAAACGCAAGCGGATCATTTCCAATAAGCTCTGCATCCCACTCCCGGAAGCTTTCGGCGTCCGCCGTAAGACTTATCCTCACGGACGGTTCTATTCGGAAATGTTTTCCACATTCCGGGCAGCAATACCAGTTTTTTTGCACATCCTCCTCATAAAGAATCCTCCGGCAGCCGCTGCATTTGCGGAACATCCCGTCCGGCACCTGCCCTTTCCTGGCTGACTGCATTTTCGTTATCTCTGATTGGGATATTTCATCTGTCTGCCTTTTAAAACGTTCTCTCAGCATCGCAATCTCTGTCCTCCTGTCACCTCAACCGCGCATTCATCGCTTCTGCGTCCCCGGCGGCAAACTCCGCACTTCCAACCAGCTCATATTGAAAATCCAGGTTTGTCGTCACACCCTCGATCACAAGCTCGCCAAGCGCACTTCGCATTCTGCTGATCGCCTCCGCCCGATCCCTGCCGCGGACGATCACCTTTGCAAGCATCGAATCGTAATAGGGCAGTATCCCGCAGCCCCGATATAGCATCGTATCCACGCGGACTCCATTGCCGCCCGGAAGGTACAGCTCCGTGACTGTTCCCGTGCCGGGAAGAAACCCGCGCTTAGGATCCTCCGCCGTGATTCGGCATTCGATCGCATGTCCGCGCGCGCAGATATCACTCTGACAATAAGAGAGCTTTTCACCCGCCGAAATGCGGATCATTTCTTTGATAAGATCTGTCCCTGTTACCATCTCTGTGACGGGATGCTCTACCTGGATGCGCGTATTCATTTCCATAAAGTAAAAGTGATTTTCGGCATCCACAAGAAATTCAACCGTTCCCGCGCTGTAATACCCGGCAGCTTTTGCAGCGGCAACGGCAGCCTTCCCCATCTTGTCCCGCAGCTCTTCTGATAAAAGCATCGCCGGGGTTTCCTCTATGAGCTTCTGATGCCTGCGCTGAATGGAGCAGTCTCGCTCCCCAAGATGAATGGTATTGCCCTCCCGGTCGGCAAGTATCTGAAACTCTATGTGACGTACCGGATGAAGATACTTTTCAATATACATATGATTATCGCCGAAAGCCAGCTCCGTCTCCCGCTGCGCAACCTGAAAGGCTTCCTCAAACTGCTCCGGTTTTTCCACCACGCGCATTCCTTTTCCGCCGCCTCCGGCGGACGCCTTGACGATCACCGGATAGCCAATTCCTTCTGCAAAACGGCGGGCGTCCCCGGCGTCCGTCATTGCAGCTTCCGTTCCCGGAATCACCGGAATGCCCGCCTGTATCATCATTCTGCGCGCCTCCGCTTTATCGCCCATGCGTGCAATGGATTCCGGCGACGGACCGATAAAAGCTATTCCACAGCGCGCGCACATCCCGGCAAAACGGGTGTTTTCCGATAGAAATCCAAATCCCGGATGCACAGCCTCCGCGCCGGATGCAACCGCGGCGCTTAAAATACTTTCCATATTTAAATAACTCTCTGATGAAGCACTCGGTTTAAATAGCTGTCAGCCGGTCTTGCCCCGCCGATGCAGATGCACTCGTCCGCAAGCTGCGCATGCAGCGCCTCCCTGTCCGCCTCTGAGCAGACTGCCACGGTGCAGATTCCCATTTCTCTGCACGCACGTATAATGCGCACGGCGATTTCGCCTCTGTTTGCAACTAAAATTTTCTGATACATATACTTTTCCCTTACTTTTCGCTGTCCTGCTGAATCACAAAGGTCAGCTCCGCCTCCGTGCAGACTTTACCATCCACATATGCCGTCGCCTTCGCCACGCCGATCATACCGCGCAGCTTTATCAGCTCTGTCTCCAGATGCAGCACATCTCCCGGAATCACCTTCTGCCGGAAGCGCGCGTTCCGGATTCCTCCAAAAAGCGCCAGCTTTCCGCGGTGCTCCTCGCAGGACAGCAGCGCGACAGCCCCCACCTGCGCCAGGGCTTCACATATTAAAACGCCCGGCATCACCGGTTCCTGTGGAAAATGTCCGGCAAAAAACGGCTCATTATATGTTACCGCCTTGCAGCCGACCGCCCGCTTTCCCGGCTCCAGCTCATCAATGCGGTCCACCAGCAGAAACGGCGTCCGGTGCGGTAAAATCTCCATAATCTGATTTACGTTTAACATAGTTCTCTCCTCATCCGTGCAGCCCGCACTCTATTTGCCCTCCCCGTCTGCAGCGCGCAGGCGGAATAGCGGCTGTCCAAACTCCACGAGCTGCTCGTTCCCGGCGAGAATTTCCTCTACGATACCCCCGCGCTGTGCTTCCACCTCATTCATCAGCTTCATCGCTTCTATGATCGCAACAACCTGCCCTTTTCTGACTGTATCGCCAACGGAAACAAACGGCGCTTTATCTGCCGACGGAGCGGTATAGAAGGTTCCCACCATCGGGGACTCGATGTATACCATATTCTCCGCGCTGTCTCTGCCTGCTTTATCTGCCGCATCGTCGTCCGCACCTTTTGCGCCTGCCGCATCGCCGTCCATACCTTTGGTGTCTGCCGCATC
>CABRSG010000260.1 GCA_902473545.1 uncultured Lachnospiraceae bacterium
AAACAAACGGAGAGTATACATGGAAGAAGGACGGTGTGTCCGCGACAGTGAAGGTGCCGGAGAGCATCACGCTCCCAGAGGATGCCGCGCTTGAGATGGAGCTTGTAAAAACAGAAGACAGCTCCTATGAAAAAGATATTGCGCTGGTAGAAAAGGCGGCAAAGGATACTTTCTTCGGGGAATACCGGATTTATGATCTTCACTTTGAAACGCCGGCAGGAGAGGAAATCAGCCTGAAGGAATTTGAAGATGCATCGGGGCGTCTCCCGGAGGCGATCGAGGTGGAGCTTACCTTTGAAAGCCCGCTTTTTTCGGGAACGGATTTCCAGACGGAGAAGGTTCAGCTTTTCCATATCCGGGAGATGACGGAGGAGGAGAAGGCAGCGCCGGCCGAAGCATCTGTCGGGGCAGACGGACAGAAGGCTGTTCTTCTGGATGCGGATATGACATACACTCCGGCGCAGGACGGGCTGCATTCCGTGAAATTTAGGACGGACGGTTTTTCGGATTTCGTTTTTGCGGCGACTGCACAGGAACCGGAGACCGAGACGGAAACACAGACAGAAACCGAGGCGGAAACGCAGACGGAAACGGAGGAAGAAACAGAAACTGAGACAGAAACGGCTCCCGCGACGGAGCCGGCTGTGAAAGAGACGAACAGTATTCCGAAGGCTCTGGCGCCGGTGAAAAAACCAGCAGAGACAGACAAAGAAGAACCGCAAAATACGGAAGATACGAGCAGGTGGCTGACGATCAGTCTGCAGCACAGCGGAGAGACTGCGAATGCGGAGAACGCACAGTATGCGGTGGCTGTCACAGGCAGGAACAGTAAAAGCTTCGACGGCGTAACGGTGCTGGATGAAAAGGATGCACCGATGCCGAAGAGCTCCTATACGATAAAAGAGAATACGCTGACAGTCACTGGCAAAGCCGGGCTGAAGGTGAAGCTAGTGGGGCTTGCCGCCGGCACCTATACGGTGGACGCAGGCGGAAACCATTTCGTGGAGAGCGACGGTGCGCTTGCGCTTGATCTGGCGAAAGAATATACTTCGGTTTACCAGACAAACGGAGCAAATAAGGACGGCACAGTATCAGGATCGCAGATTACAGAAAACGGTCCGGTTTCCATTGAGATCGGAGAGGCATCTACGGATGAAAAAATTCTGTATAACCAGAATGTCGTCATTACCAATGTTTACACGGTCGTAAAGGCAAAGCTGACGGATAAGGGAGAGGGCAGGCTGCTGTACGGCGGTTCCTTCCGGCTGACTTTTTCGCAGAATCAGAAGACCTGGAGCAAAGATTATGCTCTGGTGAAGGGCGAGATCACGGTAAAGGGACTTCCGATCGGACTGGACGGACAGCTCACTTCCGGGGAATACCGCTGGACGGAGCTTGCGGTTCCGGCTGGTTATGTGGCGCTTGCGGAGACGCCGAAAGCTATAAAACTGGCAAAGCCGGGCACTGAAAAACCGAATGCACACACAGGTACGGCGGAGTTTGCAACACAGCCCACGCAGGTGCAGATGCTTGCAAAGGATGCTTCAACGGGAAAAGACTTTGCGAAAGACAGAGTGGAAATGACTGTTGCGGAAAAAGGCGCTACGGAAAACGTCTGGAGCGGCAAAAACGGCGCGGTGCTGACCGGAAAACTGGAAGCGGGCAAAACCTATACGCTGAAGCAGACGACGCGCCGCAGAGGGTATATTATATCCACTGCCAGCGTGGATTTTACCGTGGCAAACAGCAGTAAGCTGCAGAGCGCGTCTACGGACAATAAACCGACGGTAGTGCAGGCGGGCGCAGTGCTTGCGTCAAATACCGGCAGATATCTGGCGGGCGCGGCGCTGGAAATCCGCGACAGCAGCGGCAAGACACTGAAGAGATGGACGAGCGGTTCTGCGGCCGAGGTGATTACCGGAGAGCTTGAGCCGGGAAGCTATACGCTGGTGCAGACGAAATATCCGAACGGTCATTACGCAAAGACGACGCAGACGAATTTCACGATAGATGAAAAGAATGGAACGGCGAGCGCAGCGATCACAAATGTGACGACTAAGATCTCCATTTCCAGAAAGGCATTTGACAGCGTGGCGAAGGATGCGAGCGGCAAGGACCTGCGCTATATGCTTGCAGGCGCGAGACTGCAGATTCTGGATTCCGCGGGGAATGTGATGGATGAGTGGACGAGCACGCAGAGCGCTTATCTGTGCGAGGGCAAGCTGAATGTCGGCGAGGAGTACACGCTGGTAGAGGTGAGTACGCCGGACGGCTACGAGCCGGGCAACAGGGGCACCTTCTCTACGGAAATCGGAAAGAGCGTGGGCGGCACGACGATCAAGATCAGCGACGATGGAAAGATCACGCCGAGCGTTACGATGCAGACCGGAAGAACACGCGGAAAAATCCGCGTGGCAAAACGTGTTTCCTATAAGGGAACTGCGATCAAGACAAACGGTACCTTCTACTTTGCGCTGTTTACGGATGCGGCGAAAACACAGCGGTTTGCGGACGCAGGCGTGAAAGCGGTAACGCTGACGCAGTCCGACATTTATGCGACTGTTGACTTTGACGGACTTCCGGCAGGGACCTACTACGTGGGTGAGACGGATGCGAACGGCAACCTGCTCTCCGCAGGCGGAAGTTCACAGAAATTTAGTATTACGTATTCTGTCGGCGAACAGATTCGCCTGAACGCGGGCGGAAGCGCGATCGCGGAGGTGGTAAACAACTTCGCTTCGGCTCCGGAAAATGGCTATTCCGTTGTTTCGCAGGATGAATTGAGGCAGTCCTACGAGCAGCAGTATGCCGGATACGGCGGTTCGCAGGCAGCCGCGGCAGAGCTGGCGGCTGGCGCGAATGGCACTCCGGTGCAGACCGGAGACACGACGGCGATTATCCCGTATGTGATAGCGGTGCTTGCTGCGCTTATCATTCTGATAGCTGCGGTATTCTTCAGAAAGAGGAAGAAATAGACGCAGGTGAATAGAAAAAATGCCCGGAGCATATGCTGTAAAAAAGTATGGCTCCGGGTAATTTTATGAAAGTATTGATGTTTCTCTCAGCATGTTCGATTCCGCTGGTTATTTTTGTCATTGTGGGATACGGACTTCTTATGGGAAAAAATGTGTATGAGATTTTTGTGAAGGGGGCAGCCGAGGGACTGAAAACGGTCGCGGCGATTTTGCCGACGCTGGTCGGACTGATGGCTGCAGTTGGCATTTTGCGCGCTTCCGGATTCCTCGATCTGTTTTCGGATATTTGCGGGAGAGTTGTCGCGCTTCTCGGTTTTCCGCCGGAGCTGGTGCCGCTGTCAATTGTCCGCATGTTTTCTTCGAGCGCCGCGACGGGGCTTGCACTGGATATTTTTAAAGAGTATGGCCCGGATTCAAGGATGGGACTGATTACCTCTATTATGATGAGCTGCACGGAAACAGTTTTTTATACGATGAGCGTTTACTTTATGACTGCAAGGGTAAAGAAAACACGGTATACGCTGACAGGAGCGCTGCTTGCCTCTTTTTCCGGAATTGCTGCCAGCATTTTCCTGGCGGATTTACTGTAAATGGACACAAAACAGCGATTTAGGTGTGAGCAAATCCCATTCGCGAAGCGAATTTT
>CABRSG010000261.1 GCA_902473545.1 uncultured Lachnospiraceae bacterium
CTGCCGCAGGCTCCGCAGCAGTTCAAGCAGCTTCTGATGGCGTCCGGCTTCGACCGCTACTTCCAGATCGCGCCGTGCTTCCGCGACGAGGACGCGCGCGCAGACCGCTCTCCGGGCGAGTTTTATCAGCTCGATATGGAGATGGCTTTCGCCGACCAGGAGGACGTTTTTGCGATCCTGGAGGACGTGCTTCCGCCGATCTTCGCAAAATACGGCGTTTATCACACCGCCTCCGCCGCTCCGTTCAAGCGCATCTCCTATCGCGATGCGATGGAGCAGTACGGCACAGACAAGCCCGACCTGCGGATCGATCTGCTGGTGCAGGATGCGACCGCATGCATGGCAGACTGCGGCTTCGGACCGTTCGAAGGACAGACGGTAAAGGCTGTCGTCGTTTCCGGCTTTGAAGGAACGAGAAAAGTGATCGACAAGCTGTGCGCGGACGTTGAGGTGCAGAGCGGAAATAAAGCTTACTGGTTCCGTGTGGATGCTAACGGCGACTTTGTCGGCGGCATCTCCAAATTCCTGCAGGAACGCAAAGCAGACGTGATCGACGCTCTCGGCTTAAAGCCGGGCGACTTTATCGGTCTTTCCGCCGGCAAAAAGGGCGCTGCGCAGAAAACCGCCGGCGTGCTCCGCAAAATGCTGGGCGCAGCGTGTCCTTCCCATATGAAAACAGACTGCTACGAATTCTGCTGGATCGTTGACTTCCCGATGTATGAGATCGGCGAGGAATCCGGCGAACTGGAATTCTGCCACAACCCGTTCTCCATGCCGCAGGGCGGTATGAAAGCGCTTGAAGAGCAGGATCCGCTCGAAATCCTTGCTTACCAGTACGACCTCGTGTGCAACGGCGTGGAGCTCTCCTCCGGCGCTGTCCGCAACCACGATCCGGAGATCATGGTAAAAGCCTTCAATCTCGTCGGACTTGGCGAGGATGCCGTAAAAGCAAAATTCCCGGCCATGTACAACGCATTCTGCTACGGCGCTCCGCCTCATGCAGGCATCGCGCCGGGCGTGGATCGTATGGTCATGCTGATCGCCGGTGAGGAAAGTATCCGCGAGATCATTCCGTTCCCGATGAACAAGAATGCACAGGATGTTATGATGGGAGCACCGGCAGAAGTTGAGGAAAGACAGCTTCGCGACGTGCATATCCAGATTGTCAAAGAAGAAAAAGAAAAAACAGAAGAGTAATCCTAAAAAAATCCGCAGAACCGGACATCCGGGGCTGCGGATTTTTATTGTGTTCCTACTTGTTGTAACGTATAATAAAACTATCGTAATGACATAAATTGGGGGAGGATACAAAAGGTGATCAAATGTCAGAACTGCGGTGCCGACATCGAAGAACTGGTGCCGCGTTGTCCCTACTGCGGGGCCATGAATGAACCGGGTGCAGAGCATAAATACATGCAGGATTTATATAAACTGAAGGATGACCTTGAGGATCTGGGAGATATGCCTCAGGAGGAGATTTCTGACGAAGTAAAAATCCATGCAAAATTTACCGGAAAAGCATTTGGGGTGATTGCACTGATTGTGCTGTTGGTGGTGGGAATTTTCCTTTTCTTACGGTTTTCAGGGGATCTGATCTGGAAAGCACATGAGGTGATTACCCATACGAGATCTGCGGATGCGAGGGAACAGATGCAGTGGGAACGGAAATATTTTCCGCAGCTGGATACCTGGTATGAAGAAGAAAATTATGAGGCAATTCAGAATTTCTTCAATGAAACGGATGAGGCGGCAGGTGGAATTCAGTACAATTATTCCAACTGGGAACACTGGGGACTTATGGCCTTTTACGATCCATGGAGAGAGTGCATGGACCTGTGGAATCGGGTGAAAAATGGAGGAGAGACCTATTCCTATGAGTTCCAGAGTGCCCTTTATGATGCATTGACCATGAGCTATGACCGGGCACTTTTTCCGCTGAAGGACGAGAAGGATTGTGAGCAGGCCGATGCCTGGATCGCAGATGCGGATGCATTTGTAAAAGAGGTATATGACATGGATGAGCAGGAGATTCAGAATCTGAAAGCAAAAGCAGAGAAAGACGGATTTCTGGATTATAAAGTAATCTATCAGTATGTGGAGGAAAATAAGAGTGAAATGTAAGTACTGTGGGGCGGATCTGACGATGGAAGATGAGGTATGTCCTTTTTGTCATAATCCGAATCCGTATTATGTAAAGCACCGGGAAGACATGCACCGGTATGAGCAGGATTATCAGGAGACCAAGAGTGATGTCTATGAGACAGCGGGAAAGACCAGCCGGAAAGCGACACAGATTGCGATTCTGGCAGTGCTGGGAGGGCTTTTCCTTGGGACAGTTGTGCTGAATACCAATATCTGGACTGTGGAGCGAATGATTCAGCGTCATAAAATCCGAAATAATATTTTCACCCATCTTGCGAAGCTTGACCAGTATCTTGCGGAAGAGGACTGGGCTTCCTTCACCGATTATATTGACGTGAATCAGCTGTATTTTTCCGGCGTTGATGAACTGGAAGATTATCGGTACTTCCGGCAGCTGGCAGATGATTACAATTACATTTATGAATCCTGTATGCATCTGGTGGATTATGAAAATCTGGATGAAGAAGAGTATTATTACTATACACCGGATAATTCTCTGGAACAGATTGCAGACAGCCTGAAACATATGTATGACTTTGTGAAAAAAGATGAATATTCCACCTATTATGAAGTTTATCAGGCCCATCGGGACTGGTGTGATCCTATCCTTACAGAGGCGGAGGAATTAGTACAGGCTTATGCAGGTGTAGACAGTGAAGTGATCGAGTCCGGACAGATCCGTGAGATGTCCAGGACCAAGCTGGTGGTACTACTGGAAAGGAGCTATAACAAGGATGAATCGTAAACTATTTCGGGTGATTACCGTAGTACTGGCGGTGCTGATTGTAGGACAGCTTCTGAATCTGGCACTTCAGATTCATAGCGATGTATATCATTACAGTTATGATGAAGATACCTTCCTCTATACGATCCAGGATGGCAGGTATTCAGAACTGCCGGATAAGAAACGAAGGAATGAGATGGAACATGTGAAAGCAGATGCGCAGCTTCAGGAGTGCTATGCAGTGGCAGATTATTATGAAGCGGCATCCATGTACTATATGTACCTGCAGAATGGCGATACGGAAAAGAGCCAGAAAGCACAGGCTGATATGAAAACTGCACAGTCCGGCATGGGAGAACTGGAATACTGTGCAGCCGAGATTGATTCTTATTTTGTAAACTATTTAAATCATTAATAAAATCAGGAGGGTTGCAATGATGAAGGGATTAGTAATCTGGAAGGATGGACATGCAAGTCTGGAGGAAATGAAAAAGCCGGAAATTGGTGAATATCAGGCACTGGTCCGGGTGACAGCGGGAGCTTTATGTGGTACCGATAAGGAAATCATATATGATGTCCTGAAGGGATTTCACAATTATCCCACGGTGCTTGGCCATGAAGGTGTGGGCCGTGTAGAGGCAGTTGGAAGCAAAGTGAAAAATTTTGCCGTGGGCGATAAAATCGTTCTTCCATTTCTGGATGATGGAGAAGATTTCTATTCCACCTGGGG
>CABRSG010000262.1 GCA_902473545.1 uncultured Lachnospiraceae bacterium
CATTGTCTGCGCGATCGTAGGAGTGACGCAGGTTTATGTTGGTAAGAAAGGGGAGGTGGAAGCATAATGGACGAGAATAAGAAAGCTGCGCGCAATAAGAAAATTTCTCATGCAGTCATGATGATCGTACTTGCAGTTTTACTGTTTATTTTTATCTTCCCGTTCCTTCTGGTAGTAATTAACGTATTTAAAACGAAGGCGGATATTACCTCGAATCCTCTGGCGCTGATCGGTGCGCACGGATTCACATTAGCGAATTTCCCGGAAGCGATGAAAAAGATGAATTTCACTACCGTGTTCGGTAATTCGCTGCTGGTTACCTCTGTTTCCACCGTGCTGACGCTGCTGGTGTCCTCCATGGCATCCTTCGTCATCGTGCGCAACAACTGGAAGGCATGCAACATCCTGTTTTCCGGAATGATCGCTTCCATGGTTATTCCGTTCCAGGTACTGATGATCCCGCTGGTATCCCTTTACGGAGGTATTTTCGGGGTGCTGAACAGCCGCATCACACTGATTCTGATGCACGTAGGCTTCTCGCTCTCGATGGCGACCTTTATGTTCCACGGGGCGATCCGCACCAACATTCCGCTGGAGCTGGAGGAGGCTGCGCTGATCGACGGCTGTACAAGATGGCAGACCTATTGGAGAATTGTATTTCCGCTGCTGAAACCGACCATTGCGACCGTTGCGATCATTGACGCGATGGCGTTCTGGAATGACTATCTGCTTCCGAGCCTTGTACTTGGACGTAAGGAACTGTATACAATCCCGATTGCAACACAGGCTTTCTATGGTACGTATTCTACCGACATGGGGCTTGTAATGGCCGCCCTGCTTCTGGCGATGCTGCCGATCCTGGTTCTGTACCTGTTCCTTCAGAGATATATTGTAGAAGGTGTAACATCCGGTGCAGTGAAGGGCTAAAGGATTTTATGACGCAGTGGGGAGTGTGTTGCTGCATTCCCGCTGCGTTTTTTATTCCATAAAATGCAGTTTTGCGTTATAATCAAAGAAAAAACTGGCGGCAAAAACAGGCTGCTTCACGGAGGACAGAATATGGAATATGGCATAAAAATAAATCAGAAATACCTGGGGATCCCGGTGTATGCCGGAAGGCAGGAGGAGCTCCTGGAGATTTTTTGCGGTGAGGAGAAGCTGTTTGAATTTCAGGTGCCGGTAAACCAGAAGGAAACGGACGGGAAATGCGATTATTACAGCTATCTGAATGTAGAAAAATACCGGGGACATGAGCTGGCTCTGCGGGGCGATTTTTCCGAAGCGTTTTTTGAGGAGCTTGTGCAGGCCGACAGCGACGCGCAGGAGCCGCTGGTAAGACCGCTGATTCATTTCACGGCGCAGAGAGGGTGGATCAACGATCCGAACGGTCTGGTGTATCACGACGGCAGGTACCACCTGTTTTTTCAGTACAATCCGATGAATACGCGCTGGCAGAACATGTCGTGGGGACACGCAGTTTCGGAGGATCTGCTTCACTTTACGCAGAAAGAAGAGGCGCTGTACCCGGATGAAAACGGCACGATGTATTCCGGCTGCGGTCTTGTCAACGAGCGGGGAATGCTGGATCTGCCGAAGGAAGCGCTGCTGTTTTACTACACGGCGGCAGGCGGGGGAAACCGGTGGAGTAAGGATAAGCTGTTCACGCAGCGCATTGCTTACAGCACGGACGGCGGCGAGACACTTGTCAAGCTTCCGAAGGAGGCGATCGGCGTGATCGAGCCGGACAGCCGGGACCCGAAAATCTTCTGGCATGAGGAGACGGGCGCCTATATCATGGTACTCTGGCTCTGTGAGAATAAATTTGGCTTTTTCCGCTCGGAAAATCTGAAGGACTGGGAGATGACGGACAGCATCGACCTTGCCGATGCGTGGGAGTGCCCCGATCTTTTCCGGCTGGCGTGCGGGGACGAATCCATCTGGGTGTTTACAAGCGCTGACGGCTTTTATTATCTGGGACAGTTTGACGGCTATAAATTCCGGACAGATGGCGTGCAGCACAGGGCGTACATTACGAATCTGCCCTACGCGGCGCAGACCTACAGCGGCGTGGAAGACCGCGTGATCAGCGTTCCGTGGCTGCGCACCCACAACGCCGGGAAGCTTTATACCGGTATGATGGGGCTTGGGCGCGAGCTGAGTCTGGTGAAACGGAACGGAAAAATTTTGCTTTCGCTGCTTCCGGTGCGCGAATACGAGGAGACGAAAGAGACGGCGGCAGAATTTGCGCTTGGAGATGACGGCTTTGTTCTGGAGATGGAGAGGGACGCCGTGACCGAGATCATTCTGGAGCCGACAGATGCGAAAAGTATTTCCATGCAGTTTTTCGGACAGGAGATGGCTATCCGCGATAAAATGATTTTCTGCGGGGAGGAGCGGACACCGCTGCCGGAGAAAATCGAGGATATCCATATTCTGATCGACCGGGGAATCCTGGAAATTTATGCGAATCACGGGACGATGAATGTGTACTATGAGACGGATTTGGATGTTCTGTGCGGGAAAATTGTGATTAAGGGCGGAAAGGGAACGGGCAGGATCTGTACCTGGAAGCCGTAAGGAGGAGAACCATGCAAACGCAGAAAGAGAAAAACAGGCTTGCTTTTGAGGAAGCAGAATATCAGAAGCGTTTTCGGAAGAATTTGGACGAGCTGAAATGGCTCTATATGGAATTATATCAGAACGACTGGATGTTCGACGAGCTGTGCGGACAGATGCACCGGTTTTATCTGGAGCGGCGCGAGAGTCTGAAGGAAATGGACCGCCGGCGCGAGAAAAATCCGGAATGGTTTAAACAGAACGATATGATGGGCATGATGCTGTACGTGGATAATTTTGCCGACAATCTGCAGGGTGTCCGCCAAAAGCTTGATTATCTAAAGGAGTGCGGCGTAAATTATATTCATCTGATGCCGCTGCTGGAGAGCCCGAAGGACCGCTCGGACGGCGGCTATGCGGTGGCGGATTTCCGAAAGGTGCAGCCGGAGCTTGGCACCATGGAGGATCTGGAGACGGTGACGGAGGCATGCCACAAAAAGCAGATGAGTGTGTGTATGGATTTTGTGATGAACCATACGTCAGAGGATCATGAGTGGGCGGTGCGCGCGCGAAAGGGCGAGGGCGAATATATGAGCCGCTACTTCTTCTATGATAACTACAGCATCCCGGAGCAGTACGAGCGGACGGTGCCGCAGGTGTTCCCGACAACGGCGCCCGGCAACTTTACCTGGCTGCCGGAAATCGGTCATTACGTCATGACGACCTTTTACCCGTATCAGTGGGACCTGAATTACCGCAATCCGCGGGTTTTCAACGAAATGATGTATAATTTCCTGTTTTTTGCCAATGTTGGAATTGACGTGATACGCATTGATGCGGTACCATATATCTGGAAGCAGTTGGGTACGGACTGCCGTAATCTTCCACAGGTCCACACCATTGTGCGCATGATGCGTATAATCGGCGAGATTGTCTGCCCCGGCGTGCTGCTGCTGGGCGAGGGGGTGATGGAGCCGTCCAAGGGGG
>CABRSG010000263.1 GCA_902473545.1 uncultured Lachnospiraceae bacterium
TGCTGGAGTGCCCGTTGACCGTCAGCTTTTCTTTCAGTGATTGCTGATCGTCGGCATCCAGGAAGCTCTGACAGATGCTGAGCAGATACTCCGCCACTGCCAGGGAACGGCGCTGGGAAAGCTCCAGATTGTACTCGTAACCGCCGCTGCTGTCCGTGTAGCCGTCGATGATGATCTCCGCAAGGTACGGGAAGTATTCTTCCTGCATCAGTACGCTGCAGTAGATCGGCAGGACATTGACGAGCCCCTCCTGCCCCTCCGGTGTCAGCTCCGTCTCGTCGTAGTCGAAGAGGACACTGGAATCCATGACAAGGGAGCCGTTCGTCTCGTCGATCTCAACGCTGATGTTGTTATTGGCAAACTCCTGCTTCAGAGCCTCGATCACGTCCGCTTTCACGCCGATGATCTTGTCGATGCGTGCCTGCTGATCTGCAAGCTGCGTGGTCTTTTCATCCAGCGCGCTCTGCTGGCTCTCAAGCGTAGCACTCTGTGCATCAAGCTGGCTCTGCTGCTCGTCAAGCTGTGCTGCCAGCGCGTCGAGCTGCGCCTTCTGCGCGGCAAGCAGCTCGTCCTGCGATGCGAGCTGGTCCTTCTGTGAGGCAAGCTGATCCTGCTGGTTTGCCATCTGATCCTCCTGACTCATGATTTTCTTTGTATATTCATCCTGCAAATACAGCTTTTCATCGCGCTCCTTTATGCTCGCCTCATAGTTCACCTGCGCCTGAAAAAGCGAGACGCACATGATCAGCACAAAAAGCAGCAAAATACCCGCCATCATATCGGAATAAGAACGCCATACATTGAAACCGCTGTTTTCCTTTTCTCTGCGTTTTCTCATAAATACCCTCCAGATTACTTATCGCCCCGGAAAATACCTCTTCCCTTCCTGCGGCTGCTTTCCTTCATGTAGGCAACCATCGTCTCAAGCAGCTCCTCCTGGCGCTCGCCCTGTTCCTGCAGCGTTTTCTGGATATCAAGCAGCAGGTCGCGGTTGCTGTTGTTCACCGCCATATTGCGGATGCTCGTGCGCTGCCCGGCTTCCGGCGAGGTAACGATATTGTACAGGAGATTCTGCACCTGTTCCATCGTCTTTGCCGTCAGCTTCTGATACTGTACAAACGCCTGCATCCGCTCGTTGTAGCTCTCCACCAGCCGTTCGTTCGCCTCGTAGAGATTGCTGTTGTGCTGGCTCGCCGCCGCGAAGCCCTCCACGCTGACGCTCGCCGCGCTGACATATTTCTGCATTGCCTGGTTGCACGCCACCCAGAATTTCGCCGAGCTCTGCTCCGCATCCTGCAGATACGACACCACCTGGCGGTAATTCTGGTTCAGCGTCTCCGCATACTGCTGGTTCATGTCCATCGTCTGCTGCGCGCTCGTCAGATATTCCTTGTGCATCGCGCCCATCTCGCGCACCATACCCTGCATGTTCGTGTTCTCATTCTCGAAGGTCGTGCGCAGCTCCTGAGCCATATCGCGGTAGAGATTTTTCGTATTCTCCGCCAGAGCATTCTGCGCCTTCGTCAGCTCATCCAAAGCCTCGTTGAAATTGTCAAACTGAAGCTGAAAGGAAGAACGCATCTTCTTCAGGAAATCCTCCAGAAGCCCGCTCAAAAGTTCCTCCTGCCCTTTGGCCATCGTCTCTGTGAGAATATCCATCGACTGGTTCATCTTGCGGAAGGAAGGCGTGATCACCTTCTCGAAGCTGTTTGCCAGATGCTCGGAAAACTGCTCCGTCATTTTTTCGATTGCCTCGGTCTGCTCGCTCTGGTAATTTACCATGATATTGCGCGCCTCCGCCTCCGCCGACGGGATCACGTAATGATGGAATTTATCCAGAAAACGCTGCAGGCTGTTCATCAGATCGCTGTAGGCCGCCTTTGTGCCGTAGCCGAACACCAGCGACAGCGACAGACCGTAAATGGACGTGAGGAAAGCAACCTTGATACCGTTTACCAGGGACGATACGGAGGCCGTCATCGCCTCATAGTTCGAAGGCTCAAAGTTTTTCAGACCAAACACCAGCCCGATAAAGGTACCGAGGATACCAAGGCTCGTCAGCACATCCGGGATCAGATCGATCAGCCGTTTTCCAAAGATGCTGTCCACCTCGGTGTCGTTAATGTAATCCTCAATATCGCCGATACCGCTCTGGCTCTTTCGGATAAAGGCGGTAAACTCCTTATAGCGCTCATCCAGCTCCTCATGCTCAAAAAGCTCCTCCGGCAGCGACGCAGGAGATCCTTCTATGGAATCCACCACATTAAATGTGTTGTCGATCTCTTCTGCCGCCCGGTCGAAAGCCTGCTCCAGGCCGGACATTTTCCGAAATCCAAGCGCCATACCCACGATGCAGATCACGATCATCAGCGCGAGAAAAGCAAAATTGTAGATCATCATGTCGAGCGAGCCTCTGCCGACAAACAACGTGAACACGATACTTGCCGCGATCACCAGCACAAACAGTATTTTGTCAAACCATTTTCTCCCCATGGTATCTCTCCTCCTCTATACGTTGCAGCAGTTCAGCCAGGCTGTCCTGTTACTATACATTCTCTATCTGCCAGTCGATCGGCTCTATGCCGTGCTGCTGCAGGAATTTATTTGTCCGGCTGAACGGCCGGCTCCCGAAAAAGCCCCGGTAAGCGGAAAGCGGACTGGGATGCGGCGCCTCCAGGATCAGATGCTTCGGATTATTCAGCATCGCTTTTTTCATCTGCGCCGGTCTTCCCCACAGAATAAACACGATCGGGCGATCCTGCTCATTTAAGATGCGGATCGCCGCATCGGTAAACTCCTCCCATCCGATACCGCGGTGGGAATTTGCCTGGTGCGCCCGCACGGTCAGAACCGTGTTTAGCAGAAGCACCCCCTGCTTTGCCCACTTCGTCAGGTATCCGTTATTCGGGATATAGCAGCCGCAGTCGTCCTGCAGCTCCTTGTAGATATTCACGAGCGACGGCGGGATCTCGACGTCCGGCTTGACGGAAAAGCAGAGTCCGTGCGCCTGTCCGTCGCCGTGGTACGGGTCCTGCCCCAGAATAACCGCCTTCACCTCCGAGAGCGGCGTAAACGCAAAAGCGTTGAAAATATCGTCCGCAGGCGGAAAGATAAGGTGCGTGCGGTATTCCTCGTTCACGGTCTGATACAGCTTTTTATAATATGGCTTGGAAAACTCCGGCTTCAGCGGAGTAAGCCAGTCGTTTGAAATCGGTGGCATAGTTTTTCTCCTCACATTCTGACAGAGACCTTTCTGCTTTGCAGATATCTCTTCACTTCCTGTATTTCCAATTCTTTATAATGAAACAGCGAGGCGGCAAGCGCTGCGTCCGCGCCTCCTGCCGTCAGCGCATCGTAAAAATGTTCCATCGTTCCTGCGCCGCCGGAGGCGATCACCGGCACCGGAACAGCGTCCGCGATCGCGCGCGTAAGCGCAATATCATAGCCCGCCTTCGTGCCGTCGCAGTCCATGCTGGTGAGCAGTATCTCGCCCGCTCCCATGCGGCAGACCTTCTCAGCCCACTCGACAGCGTCGATT
>CABRSG010000264.1 GCA_902473545.1 uncultured Lachnospiraceae bacterium
ACTGCCGTCCGAAAATTTCCTTCACCCGTGAGATATCCGCCGTATTGCCGCCACAGCAGCATCAGCGCTCCGATCGCAGCGCCGATCAGCGGAAAAAAGCAGAACATATAGCGCATCCGCTCCTTCGTCCACTCCATGCGCGGCATCGGAATGCGTGAATACATCGAAAAGGCAACCACAAATGCCCCGATCAGCTTCATAAGATAACCGCCTCGCTTTGCTTTAAGATTACCGGAATTCCATACACGACCTCCGCCACGCAGTCCGCATCGCGCGCCATCGCGCAGTTGACGCTCCCAAGACATTCCAGATACTGCGTCGTCCATTCATCAAACACCGCACCGTCTGAAAACACTTCGTTCGTGACGACGATCAGATTGGCGCACTGCTCTCTGAGGGAAGCGATGCCCGCCATGATCTTTGCAGCCGTCGCCTGCGGCGTGTGCGGCTTTCCGTCAAAAAATTCATTGGCAGTCAGGTTTGACATGCACTCAAGGAGCGCCATACTGCCCGGCTCCAGCGCAAGCTTCTGAAGATCCGCCGGACATTCCAGTGTCTCAAACTGCTTTCCGGCACGCATCTTGCGATGCCGCGCAATGCGCTTTTGGCTCTCCTCATCCGCACACTGCATCGTTGCTATGTAATAGCGCCTGGTATTTCCAAGCTTTAAAACCTGCTGCTCCGCCCAGGCAGATTTCCCGCTGCCGCTTCCTCCTGTAACTACCAAAAACATGCTATCCGTCTCCCCTTCCATCCCTGGATTTCGTGCCGCGTCCGTTTCACCGGTCTGACATTTTAGGTGAGCGGCTGATAAGCCTCCATGGAGATGTCGTCAAAGGTGCTCATTTTCTGGTAAACCTCGCACGCCATATCGAGCACCGGGAACAGCGTAACCGCTCCGGTTCCCTCGCCGAGACACATATTGCAGTGCAGCGCCGCCTCCTGGGAAAGCGCGTCGAGCACAAGCTGCGCCGCAGGCTCCTTCGATACGTGAGAGGCAATCATAAAGTCTTTACACTGCGGGCAGATCTGCGCCGCTGTCAGAGCCGCCACCGAGGAAATGACCCCGTCGATGACGATCGGCACGCGGTACTTCGCTCCGCCGAGGAACACTCCGGCAAGTCCGGCGATATCCAGCCCGCCGAGCGCCGCCAGCACGTCCACCGCATCCCGGCAGCCGGGAAGGTGCATCGCCAGCGCATTTTTGATCACCTGTATTTTCTTTTCCAGTCCGTCGCTCGTAAGTCCTGCCCCGCGACCGGTCATTTTCTCCGGCTCCTCGTGAAGATAAGCACATGCCAGCGCACTGCTGGTCGTCGTATTGCCAATGCCCATCTCCCCGGTTGCAAGGATCTGATAGCCCTTCGCCGTCAGCTCGCCCACCAGGTCGCAGCCGGTTTTCAGCGCCTGCAGCGCCTGCGCGCGCGTCATCGCCCACTCCTTCGCCAGATTCTTCGTGCCGTATGCAACCTTGCGGTTTAAGGCGCAGGTATCCGCTGCCACCCCGATATCGATGGGGAAAATATCCGCGCCCGCCTTTTTGCAGAGCACCGCCGCCGTCGCCTGTCCGGATAGAAAATTGCCTGTCACCAGAGCCGTCACCTCCTGCCCGGTCTGGGTGACACCTTCCTCCACCACGCCGTTATCGGCGCACATCACGATCAGTCCCTTTTTATCCAGTGAAATGCGGGCGCTGCCTTTAATACCGGCAATGCGCACCAGATAATCCTCAAGCATACCGAGACTGTGCAGCGGCTTTGCAATGCCGTCCCACTTTTTCCGGCAAAGCGCCATTGCCGTCTCATCCAGCTTTTCTGCTTTATATTCCTCTATCCATTCCTTCATCGTTGTACACCCATCTTCTTTCCTGACTTCCGAAAACGTCTGCTGTTCTTACATGCGCGGCTGTTCCCGTTGTCAAAAACTATCCAGCATCTTATCCATTATAAAAAATCCCTCAAAAAGTGTCAACCAAAACAATGTACTTTGCTGTGAACGGAGTGAACAGCAAATAAGAAAAAGCACCCGGTCCCGGAACCAGATGCCTTTTTTCATAAAAACCGTCGCCGATCACAGCTTGGATATCGCCAGCGCATATTCCGCCAGATATCGACTCTCATATGACGGGAATTTCTTGATGCGATATTTGTACAGCTTTTGCAGAAATACCGCATCTGTCATAGCAGCGGTAGCTTTAATTGCCTTGACAGCATTGACCGCCGCCGTCTGTCCATGCTGGATGGAATAGCTGTATACCGCTCCCTTTACTACTTCGGAACGCACCGCAAGATTGATGCCGGACCTCGCCAGCGTGGTCTCCACCGGATCATAGTAATTCACCTTTGCGAACTTGTCCTGCAGCGCTGCGAACTGTTTCGGATTTCTTGCATAAATCGTATTCCATGCCTTATAAAACTTCTTGTTACTCTTCAGCTTTGTGCCGTCCGTCAGCGCCACATAGGGCTTGAACTCCGCACAAAGCTTTGCATTCTGCGAATACGCATATTTCACAAACGGCAGCAGGGAATAACGGTTATCAAACTGGTAAGCGCCGCAGGCATTCCCGCTGTCTCCTCCGGTCTGATTATAAGCCGCCGAGCCGGACTCAAAGGTAAGGAAGAACAGCATTCTGTCCGACGGCGAATTCGTGGTATCCGGAACCAGCGTACACTCTCCGTTTGCAGCCGCTATGTATTTTCGTCCCTTCCAGGAAACCGTTCTGCCTGTAATCATGACACCTGTTTTGACATGAAAGGCATAAAGCTTTCCATCGATCGAATAGATCCCCGTCACACGCTCGCCGGTGCTCTTGGAGAGATAATATTTCTTTCCGTTAAGCTCCAGCCAGCCGGTTTTCATATCATTCTTGAAATAGTACCACTTTTTATTACCCCCCTGCCAGCCCGTCTGCATCACGCCCTTGCTGTCAAAAAGGTATGACTTTCCGTTGCTGAACTTATATATCTGGTTTGTGATGGCAAGGCGGTTGCTTTTCTGGAAATAATATTTTTTCTTGTTGATTGTTTTCCAGCCATACTGGCTCACACCGTCCTTCGAAAAATAACGGTAGCCGCCCGGCATCTTGCAAAGGCCGGTCAGACGATATCCATATTTGTTTACGTAATATTTCCCGATCGGGGCAATCGTGATCCATCTGGATTTGAGCATCACGCCGGCAGCCGTATAATAATAATATTTGCCGTTTATTTTCTGCCAGCCAGCCTTAAAGTTTTTTACCCAGCGCCCGTCGTCACGCACGAACACGCGCGTCTTCTTTCCATTAACACTCCTGGTCAGCCATTTGTTGCGGTCCATATAACCGCTGCTGTTCAGATGGCGGTCTCCTACCCACTTATTTTTTACCAGTGTTTTTCCGTTTTTATAGCAACGCATGTCCCCGTTTTTTCCGACAGACTTCCATGTATAAGTGGCTGCCTTTGCACCGATCGGCACGCTTGCCGCAAGAATCAGCGCGAAAAGCATAACGATAAGATAAACGCCCTTCTTTTTCATTTCATTACTCCTCCTCAA
>CABRSG010000265.1 GCA_902473545.1 uncultured Lachnospiraceae bacterium
CGAAGACAGAGCAGCTTGCGCCTGGCGAATCCGGCACAGTGACACTGGAATGGACGCCTTATGACGTGGCAAGCTACGATTATGACGACGCAAATGGAAACGGCTTCTGCGGTTACGAGCTGGAAAAGGGCGATTATACGCTTTATATATCCAGAAATGCGCATGAGGCAGCAGAAGAGATCGTATGCACGCTGGCGGAGGATATCCGCTACGAAACCGACCCGGATACCGGTTATACGGTAGAAAACCGCTATACCGGAGCGGAGGACTACATGGACAGCGACGTACAGCTTTCCACAAAGCTGTCACGCGCAGACTGGGAAGGAACCTGGCCGGATGAGCCGACAGATGCAGAGAGAGCAGGGACAACGGAGCTGTACGATGAGATTAAAAATCTGGAAGCGAATAACCCAACCGATTTCGACGAACTGGAGTACCCCTGGTTTGACGAGGAGGTGACGCTCACACTGCGCGACCTGCTTCCGGAAGAGACGCCGGAGGCAGCACATGGACCGATCGTAGCCTATGACGATGAGCGCTGGGAAGAGATTCTGAATGCGCTCAATGAAGAGGATATGCTGAATCTGATCAATTACGGTGCATATCATACGATGCCGATTGATTATATTGACATGCCTGCAACGCTCCACGGGGACGGACCTTCCGGGTTTACCTCTTTCTTAAATAAGGAGCAGGTGAAGGATACCTGTCAGTACGTGAGCGAGCCGGTGATGGCTGCTACCTGGAACGTAGAGCTGATGGAAGAACTTGGCCGCGTGATGGGCGAGGAGGGAATCATGGGAGATTCCGGCACCGGAACCCCTTATTCCAGCATTTATGCGCCGGGCGTAAATATTCACCGCAGTCCGTTTGGCGGAAGGTGCTCGGAATATTTTTCAGAAGATTCTTATCTCTCCGGCATTATGGCAGGAGCGGAAATCCGCGGATTACAGGAAAAGGGTGTTGTGCCGATGGTGAAGCATTTCGCTGCCAATGAGCAGGAGACGCACCGCTCCATCGGAGGAGATCTGTCCTGGCTGACAGAGCAGTCTCTGAGGGAAATCTATCTGAAATCCTTTGAGCTGGCTGTAAAGACGGGAGAAAGCAGGGGCCTGATGACCTCCTTCAACCGCATCGGTACACGCTGGACCGGCGGCGACTACCGTCTGGTGACAGAAATCCTGCGCAACGAGTGGGGCTTCAGAGGCACGGTCATCTGCGATTTTAATACAATTCCGCAGTATATGAACAGCCGTCAGATGGCGTACGCGGGCGGCGACCTTGACCTTGCAACCATGACGTCGAGCATGTGGACGGACTGCGATACATCCGAAAACGGGGATGCGATCGTTCTTCGTCAGAATACGAAAAATATTCTCTACAGCTTTGTAAACAGCAACGCATTTAACGGAGCCGTTGTCGGTTATAAGAAGGCTGTATGGAGAATGGTAATGTATGCGGCAGACATCGCAGTAGCGGTTATCATCGTTTTGTGGGGAATCTGGGCATTTACAAGAAAACCAAAGAAAAAAGTAAGTAAAAAATAAGGATCCTGAAATAATAGTTTAACTTCCCCGCCCGGCAGTGAGAGAAATCATTCACTGCTGGGAGGGGAGCTTTCCTGTCCCTACAATTCTCTTTGCTCATCAATTCCGCCAATTTGCCGAAGCTGCGTCATTCCAGAAGAAAATCCAGAGCTTTTACAATCTTAATGCCGTCCTGTGTCTGGGACAGATTACACTCCAGAGCAATGACAAGCTTTTCATAATTATCCCGGATTTTACGCAGAGGCGCAAGCTCGCGCTCTCTCGTTTCGGGAGCCGTCATGGATTCGGTAACCTGGATATATTTTTTCTCATCTGTTTTGGTGGCAATAAAGTCGACCTCCTGATTGTCAATTTTACCGATAGCCACATCATAGCCGCGGCGCAGCAGTTCAAAGTAGATAATATTTTCCAGAATATGTCCGCTGTCGCCGTTACGATAACCCAGCAGGTAATTGCGCAGACCAATGTCCACAATATAATATTTGCCCAGTGTACGCAGATATTCCTTTCCTTTTATATCAAAACGTTTGATTTCATAGAAAATATAGGCTTCTGTCAGGGCTTCAATATAAGCCTGGATTGTCTGCACAGCGGGCTTTGCTTTTCGTGTTCCTCCCTCTAGCAGTCCTTCATCAACCAGCGTATTCCCGATAGAAGTAGCCGAGGTATTATTTCCGATATTGTCTGCCAGAAACAAAATGATTTTTCTCAGCAGGATGGAATCTGTGATGCGCCGCTGCCCTTTTCTCTTGTCTCGTTCCAGAATGTCATTGATTACGGCAGCGGAATATACGCCGTCTAAAGCGGCTGCCACCCGGTCGGTTTCCAGACCGATATCAGCAAGCATGGGCATACCACCAAATCTGGCATAAGCGTCGAAAAGCTCTCTGACGTCATAGACTTCGCCTTCTTCATCAGTAATGCGCTTCCGGATATCGCCCGCAGGCGATTTCCGCTCTGTCAGTGTATAGCCGTGAAAATCCAGAAACTCCTTAAATGATAGTGGCAGCACCCGGATTTCCACATATCGTCCGGAAAGATAAGTAGAAAGCTCGGAAGAAAGCAGATAAGCATTGGAACCGGTAATGTAAATGTCGCAGTCAAAGTCTACCCGGAAAGAGTTGACGGCATTTTCCCAGCCCGGTACCTTCTGAATCTCGTCGAAAAAGAGGTACGTCCGTTTATCCGGGCAGATGCGTGTCTTTACGTATTCATAAAATCCTCTCGCGTCCATATCCGGAATACTCATGGATTCAAAATTTATTTCAATAATCTGATCATTTTGTATACCGGTTTCCTGCAAATGCTTCACCATCAGTTTCATCAGACTGGATTTGCCGCAGCGCCGGATGCCGGTCATGACTTTAATCATTTCCGTATCCTGGAATGCGATAAGCCGGTTCAGATAAAGGTCACGTTTTCGCAGCATTGTTTTTTGCATAAAGATAGCACCACCTTTCATGGAAAATCGTATCATAAATTTCTGAAAAAAACAAGTTTGTAGTATCGATTCTATAAACTTTCTTTTTTGAGAAGTTTGTAACATATTGTAGACGATTGTCGATATATTCCGGTCAATCAGGCGGAAAAATTCTAATCGTCCTGCCTGCCGGGCGCACTGCTGTAACGCAAAAGCTTTGATGCTCCGGGAAATAAACGGGTATGATAAGGAATATTATTTCAGGGATAGAAAAATGTTATAATTTGGCTTAAAAAAGTGAGAAAAACGTTACAAGCAGCTGTTTGAGGTGGATCTGAGCGCACTTCCGCAGATAAAATTGAGCCGTCCGGTTAATCCGGGCGGCTCAGACATTTCTAGCTGTAAATCAGAATACAAACATTTTCTTCCATTTCGTTATAAATTGCAGCCGCCACATCGAACGGAAGATTGATGCAGCCGTGGGAGCCGTTTGTCTGGTATACGGTTCCGCCGAAGCTGTACTGCCAGGTGGCGTCGTGCA
>CABRSG010000266.1 GCA_902473545.1 uncultured Lachnospiraceae bacterium
GGTCGTACGTCTGGAGAAGCCGGACGGCGCAGTGGTGCAGTTCGGCGGACAGACCGCCATCAAGCTGACGGAGAGTCTGATGAAGATGGGCGTGCCGATCCTTGGAACCTCCGCCGAGAACGTGGATGCGGCGGAGGACCGCGAGCTGTTCGACGGCATCCTGGAAAAATGCGGTATCCCGCGCCCGGCAGGTCATACAGTATTTACCGCTGAGGAAGCGAAAAAGGCGGCAAATGAGCTTGGCTATCCGGTGCTTGTGCGCCCGTCCTATGTGCTCGGCGGACAGGGAATGCAGATCGCGATCAACGACGAGGATGTGGATGAATTTATCGGCATCATCAACCGCATCGCACAGGAGCACCCGATTCTGGTAGATAAATATCTGGTCGGAAAGGAGATCGAGGTCGACGCGGTGTGCGACGGAACCGATATCCTGATTCCCGGCATTATGGAGCATATTGAACGTGCCGGTATCCACTCCGGGGACAGTATTTCCGTCTACCCGGCGCAGAGCATCGGCGCAAAGGTAAAGGCGACCATTGAGGATTACACACGAAAGCTTGCGCAGTCGCTGCATGTCATTGGTCTGATCAATATTCAGTTTATCGTCTGCGGCGAGGAGGTGTATGTGATCGAGGTAAATCCGCGCTCCAGCCGTACTGTGCCGTACATCAGCAAGGTGACGGGCATCCCGATCGTACCGCTGGCGACAAAGGTGATCCTGGGTGCGAAAATCCGCGAGCTTGGCTATGAGCCGGGACTGCAGCCAGAGGCGGATTACTTCGCCATCAAGATGCCGGTGTTCTCCTTCGAGAAGATCCGCGGGGCGGACATCAGTCTCGGACCGGAGATGAAATCCACAGGCGAGTGTCTTGGCATTGCAAAAACCTTCAATGAAGCGCTCTATAAGGCGTTCCTTGGCGCTGGCATCAACCTGCCGAAGCATAAGAACATGATTATGACGGTGCGTGATGAGGACAAGGAGGAGGCAGCAAAGCTGGCAAAGCGTTTCGAGGCGCTCGGCTACAATATTTTTGCCACCAAGGGCACGGCAAAAGCGCTGATGGAGGCGGACGTGCAGGTGCGCATGACGCGCAAGGTGGAGCAGGAGTCGCCAAATATCCTCGACCTGATCCTCGGACATAAGATCGACCTGGTCATCGACACCCCTTCCCAGGGTATCGGGCACTCAAAGGACGGCTTTATCATCCGCCGTAACGCCATCGAGACCGGCGTCAACGTACTGACGGCAATGGACACGGCGGGCGCGCTGATCTCCAGTCTGGAGAATACCGATAAGAAAAAGCTGACGCTGATCGATATTGCAAAGATATAAAAAAGAACAGGGCTTTGGCTTTGCTCCGGCACGCGTTTATGCGGAGCGGGCCGGCGTTACTGCCGGCTTACTGGTGTGGTTTTCCGCTTGTTTTTTTCGAAAAAGTGTCGTATGGTAGTAGGGAAGCTGTTTTAGGGCTGCGCTGTATGCCGGGAGGGGTTCCCGGCATACAGCAGCGGCTGAGCAGGCCCGAAAGGGCGCAGAAAAAGGAGAAGAGCATGAGAAAAAAGTCCCATATTTCGTTAGCAAGGTTTCTGGTTGCGCAGACGAACACAGAAAAACTGCAGCAGCATAGAAAAGCGTTTTATCTTGGCTCCATTCTTCCGGACTGCAAGCCTTCCTTTTTGACTGAGCGGCATGAATTTTACGGAACCTTTGATAAGGTTTCTGATAATATAAGAAGTCTGCTGGATTCTGCGCAGGTCAACGCGCAGGACGGTACGGCGTTCTGGCGGCATCTTGGGGAGATTATTCATTACATCGCGGACTATTTTACCTTCCCGCATAATCGTTCCTATAGGGGGACGATACGGCAGCACTGCGCGTATGAAAAAGAGCTGCGCGATTATCTGCGGGAATATATTGCCAGCGGAAGGGCAGCTCTGCAGAGGGTTGGGGAAAAGATATTTGCTGATGCGGATGCGCTTCTGGAATACATCCGAAAGGCGCATGAGGAATATACAAGAGGTATTCACACCATTGAAGAGGATGTGCGTTATATTGTGCGCCTCTGCCGGCAGGTGATTTTTACAGTAGTGCAGTTTGTGTGTGCAGGTCCGGCGGGAGCGGCAGCGTAAAGCGTTTATAGGGAAATAAAAATCGCAGAAAAATCCAAAAGATCAGGATTCTTCTGCGATTTGCTTTTCAGGAAACTTCTTGATGAGGGAAAACGCGCGTTTAGTTGTCCTCCAGCTTGTTGTCCATGGTATAAACCTGACGCTTTCTTGCCATCTCATCGCTTGCCAGATACTCGTCGTAGGTGGTGATCTTGTCGATCATCACGCCGTTCGGCAAGATTTCCATAATGCGGTTGGCGGTCGTCTCGACAAGCTGATGATCGTGAGAGGCAAACAGAATAACGCCGGGGAACTTCACCATGCCGGTATTTAGCGAGGAGATGGATTCCATATCCAGATGGTTTGTCGGCTCGTCAAAAAGCAGCACGTTTGCACCGGAAATCATCATTTTGGATAAGAGACATCGTACCTTCTCGCCGCCGGAGAGCACCTTTACCTTCTTTACGCCGTCGTCGCCGGCAAACAGCATACGACCCAGGAAGCCGCGCACATAAGTCACATCCTTGATCTCGGAATACTGTGTCAGCCAGTCTACGATGATCAGGTCGTTGTCAAATTCCTTCGTGCTGTCCTTTGGGAAATATGCCTGCGAGGTCGTTACACCCCACTTGAAGCTCCCGGAATCCGGTTCCATCTCGCCCATAAGGATCTGAAACAGTACGGTTTTTGCCAATTCATTACCGCCGACAAAAGCCACCTTATCGTTGTGATTCAGTGTGAACGTGAGATTGTCAAGCACCTTCACGCCGTCGATCGTCTTGGAGAGGTTTTCTACGGAGAGCACCTCGTTTCCGATTTCGCGGTTCGGACGGAAGTCGATATACGGATATTTACGGCTGGACGGCTTGATCGTATCCAGCTCGATTTTCTCAAGCGCACGCTTTCTGGAGGTCGCCTGCTTGGATTTGGAAGCGTTGGCGCTGAAACGGGAAATGAATTCCTGCAGCTCCTTGATCTTTTCTTCTTTCTTTTTGTTGGCTTCCTTCATCTGCTTGATCATCAGCTGGCTGGACTCGTACCAGAAATCATAGTTTCCGGCGTAAAGCTGAATCTTGCCGTAGTCGATATCTGCAGTGTGCGTACACACTTTATTCAGGAAGTAACGGTCGTGGGAAACCACGATAACCGTATTCGGGAAGTTGATCAAAAATTCCTCCAGCCATTCGATCGCGGCGAGGTCCAGATGGTTGGTCGGCTCGTCCAGAAGCAGGATGTCCGGGTTTCCGAACAGCGCCCTTGCGAGAAGCACCTTCACCTTTTCGCTGCCGTTTAAATCCTTCATGATCATGTAATGCATATCGGGTTCGATGCCAAGCCCGTTTAGAAGCTGCGCGGCGTCAGATT
>CABRSG010000267.1 GCA_902473545.1 uncultured Lachnospiraceae bacterium
CGCTGCTCCCGATTCGTTACTATATGGATTTGCTTTCCGGCACGCAGGACGATTACGCGATCTACGCACATTCTCCGTTTGAACTGTGGAAAAAGAAGGTGTTGGTGGGAACGGACGTCAGCAGCCGCTACACGCGCAGGGGACCGGAGGAATATCAGAGAATCGCGTCATATATCTACAGCGCGGTGCAGGCGCGCACCGGGAATTATCTGGTGTTTTTTCCTTCTTATAAGATGCTGGAGGAAATACAGGCTGTTTTTGAGGCGGCATATCCGGGCGTGCACGTGGTTGCACAGAATCCCCGTATGACGGAGATGGAGCGGGAGAAATTTCTCGCCTGCTTTTCGGAGGACATCGCGCAGCCGCTTGCCGGGTTCTGCGTGCTCGGCGGTATTTTCGGCGAGGGCATCGACTTGAAGCGCGAAAAACTGATCGGCGCGGTGATCGTTGGAACCGGTCTGCCGCAGATCTGCAGCGAGCGGGAAATTTTAAAGCAGTATTATGACAGACGCAAAATGGACGGCTTTGCGCATGCCTACCAGTATCCCGGCATGATCAAGGTCATGCAGTCGGCGGGGCGCGTCATACGCACGGACGAAGATACCGGCGTGATCCTGCTTTTGGACGAGCGGTTCTGCCGCAGGCAGTATCTCGACATTTTTCCGCGTGAGTGGGCGGATTATGAGACGTGCAGTCTGAGAACTGTGCCGGAAAAACTGAAATACTTTTGGAAGAGCTTGGAGGAAAAGAAGTAATCATGGATTTTATGACAGTGGCAAATCAGATGCTTTCCCTTTTTATCATAATGATAATAGGATATGTGATGTACAGGGTGAAGATTATTGACGACGCGGCGACCGTGCGCTACACGCGGCTGGTGCTGAATATTTCCCTGCCCGCACAGATTATTACTTCGTTCGTGGAAAACCGCGGGGTGGTTTCCAACGGCGTAGTGCTTGCCGTATTCGGAATTTCCTTTTTGGTATATGTGATTTCCGTGCTTGTCGGCGTATTCTTTATTTTTGTGACGCGCGCGCCGCAGGAAGAACGCGGCACCTACCTTTTTATGTGTCTGTTCGGCAACGTTGGCTTCATGGGATTTCCGGTGATTGTCACAATTTTTGGTGACAGTGCGCTGATCTACGCGGTGATTTTTAATGTGATTTTCAATATTCTGGTGTATTCACTGGGAATCGCGCTGATCGGCGGCGGAAAAGGCGGTTTTCAATTTCAACCGAAGCGGCTGTTAAATATTCCTTTTATCGCGGCGATTATTTCTGTTTTGCTGTTCTTTGCCGGGGCGTCGCTGCCGCGTGTGCTGGTGACGTCGCTGAATTACCTTGGCAACCTGACGACGCCGGTGGCGATGCTGATTTTGGGTGCTACGATTGCCTCCATGCCGCTCAGGGAGCTGTTTGACGACTGGCGCGTGTACGTGTTTACGTTTTTCCGTCTCGGCGTGATTCCGCTGGCGGTGATGGCGCTTCTGCGCGCACTGAACATCAGCACGCAGGAAATTACCGGAATTATGATCGTGCTGGCGGCGATGCCGGTTGCCACCAATACCACTATGCTTGCAATCGAGTACGGCGGCAATCTGCGTCTCGCCTCGAAGGGGATCTTTTTCAGTACGATTCTGTCTGTGATCACGATTCCGGTTGTGGCGATGCTGTGTTAAGGCTGTCGTGAACGGAGTGAACAGTAGCTGCAAATCTGAAAAGTTTATAAATTGTTTTGAATTGCTTGACATACGGATTTTCTGGTTTAAAATCTTTTTTAGAAGAAATGAGAGTTTTTGACAGGAGGATTCGTATGTTACCGCGCTATAGTGTAAAACGCCCCTATACCGTATTAGTGGGCGTTGTTTTAATTTTGATCCTGGGGTACGTGTCGTTTACGAGTATGCAGACTGATCTGCTGCCGGATATGACGCTGCCCTATGCGATCGTCTATACTACATACCCTGGGGCAAGCCCCGAGGAGGTGGAGACGATCGTCACACGTCCGGTCGAGCAGTCGATGGCGACTGTCAGCAACATTGAAAATATCAGCTCCGTTTCGTCGGAGAATATTTCCATGGTTATCCTGGAATTTTCCCAGTCGGCGAATATGGATGCGGTCACGATCGAGATGCGGGAGAATCTGGACCAGATCGAGGGCTACTGGGATGATTCGATCGGCAGCCCCATCATCATGAAGCTGAATCCGGATATGCTGCCGATCATGGTGGCGGCAATGGAGGACGGCGATATGTCGCAGAGCGACCTCACCGATCTCGTAAACAACACCATCCTGCCGGAGCTGGAGAGCATCGAGGGCGTGGCGAGCGTCAGCACGACTGGTACCATCGAGGAGCAGGTGCAGGTAACGCTGCGCGAGGATAAGATCAAAGCGGTGAACTGCAGGGTGACGCAGGCGCTTGATGATAAATTTGCGGAGGCGGAGAGCGAGCTTGCCGAGGCGCAGGAGAAGCTTGATGAGGGCAAAGAAGAGCTGGAAAACGGGCAGACGCAGCTTGCAGATCAGACTTCATCGGCGGAGAGCCAGATCAATTCCGGCACCAGTCAGATGATTACCGGGCAGGTGCAGATCGATCAGAAGCTTGCGGAGGTGCAGAGCGGACTGACAAAGCTGGATGATTCCGAGGCGGAGCTGCTTGCAAAGGAGCAGGAGCTGCTGGCGGGCGAGGCGGCGCTTCAGAAGCTGCCGGAGCAGAAGGCGGCGCTGGAGGCGCAGAAGGCGCAGCTTGACGCGGGCATCAGTCAGTTGGAGGCGGCTCCGCAGCAGCTTGCGGAGCTGGATACAGCGATTGCCGGTGTGGAAGGCGCGATCAAAGAGCTGGAAAAACAGATCGCAGACCTGCAGGGCGCGGCAGCTCCTGGTCAGACGGAGACGGATGCTGCGCAGGGCGATGCCGGGGACGAAACGCAGGAAGATGCCGCGCAGACGGGCAGCGGGAACGAAACGCAGGCGGACAGCCAAAGCCTGGAGCCGGAAACCTCCGGTATACAGAAAAACGAGACGGAAAAAACGCAGGCGGCAGAGATAAGCGAAGCAGAAGACACAGCCGCAGCTTCTGTGCCGGAGACAGAGCAATACATGGAAACGGCGGTCGGGCTTGCGGACGGCATGACAACAGCAGTATCTTCCGATGACAGCATGACGGCGGATGCGCTTGCGGCGGCGGACGACGGGGAGCTGATTCTGGACGGAGAAAATACAGGGGAGAGCGGAGCTTCCCAGAACCAGACAGATGTTTCCGTACCACAGATCAATCCGGGACTCTCCCAGGAGGAGATCGACCGGCTTACCCAGGATGCGCAGCAGGAAGCAGTGATTGGCGCGCTTCAGACAAAGATACTGGAGCTGCAGGCACAGCAGCTTACACTGGAAAATACAAAGAATCAGGCGCTCGC
>CABRSG010000268.1 GCA_902473545.1 uncultured Lachnospiraceae bacterium
TCCACGAAGCCAAAGGGCTGTATCTGGTAACGCCGTTCTCGTTACTGTATATATTGGAGCCTTTTCCGCAGTAATTCCCGTCTGCGCGCCGGCGCCCAAGAAGTATCACGTCCAGGTTATTCTCTTTGTAATACTTCGCCTGCGCCCTATGCTGCACAATGGAGAACCATTTCGCTGCGGTTGCGCTGTCCTGCGGGAAAAGCATAGAAGGGTGTTTGGACAACCATCCCAGATCCTGTCCTGTATTTATGATCTCCAGTTCTTTTGGTTTGTGCTTATCCACCCATTTCATAAACGCCGGGTATTCCAAGCTGCATATCCCCATCATGCAATCCACAATTCCCGCTCTGCGGCATATTTCTCCGAGCACAAGGCTGTCTTTCCCGGCGGACCATGCGTATGCCGCTTTTTTCCCGCCGGTCGTATGCCGGATCTCATCAATGGTCGAGCGGACCTTTTCATCCAGTTCCTCTCTTGAAACCAACTCTTCAATACGTTTCACGGCTTTCAGCCAGTCCTCATTCCGTATTGACTGTTTTTTACCGAGCACTCTTTCCATGCCGCACCTCCGCTTTTGTAACTATCATCCCCACAATTCCACTTAACAGCACTGTTGTAAGGCTGCCGAGGGTTTTATATGGTCCACTGTTTAAAACCGTCCCGTAGGCAAAAATAGGAAGCCCTACGGCCAAAGCAGAGATGACTCCATACTGTATTCCTCTCGGAGTGAACCTCACTCCCTTCAAAGTCATGACAGTCGGCAACAGCGTCGATGCCCGCAATGTCCCATAAAAGAGAAACAGGTGCGTGACCGTCATCCCCGGTATATTGGCAATCAGAATCCCCGCCAAAAGCAGGACGACCATTGCCGTCTTCGTCTTTTTGAGTTCCTTCCCTCCGCACATGTCCGTTACAAGAGATGACGCAGCGCATAAATTGCTGTCTACCGTTGATAAAAGCCCCGATATGATCATGAACAAGAACGGAAGCACCACCCACGCAGGGAACATCTCACGAATCAGTTCAAAATTGATAACTCCAAGATCTTTCGCCTGATATCCGATCCCAGCTCCGGCAAACCCGAGGATCCCCATTGAAAAAGGAACCATCCCAAACAATATCGCCCCAACCAAAAAGGCATGGCCGATCCGATTGCTCTTCACTGCGAACGCTCTCTGCCAGAACGATTGATCTCCAAATGGCCCGGAAAGCAATCCGATTGTCGTTGGCAATCCGAAAGCAAGAAACACCTCTATCCCGTCTTTCGACCAAAATGACGTGTAATTCCCGGATATTCCATGTATTCCTTCCAGTATTCCAGAAGTTCCGCCGGACTTTATCGTCATGATCAAGAATGCTGCGCTTGCCGCCAGCATAAAGATCATCTGTATTGCATCTGTCAACATGGACGCTTTTATCCCCGAAAACAAAGAATACGATAAAGCGATGACCGCCAACAGAACAGTGACAAGCTCAAATGATATTCCGGTCGCAGTGCTCAACACCTGGCTGCCGGCCAGAAGCTGAACCCCGGTCGATAATACCGAAAGCCCCATAAGCTGAAAGAGATACACCCGCTTAACGCCTTCAGAATGATACTTATCCCTCATATATCCGGATAGTGTGATGCCCTCCGGCATTTCCTTCCGTATCCGCTTTGCGAATGGTATGAAAATGATCAGACATAACACATTTGGCACCAAGAACCAAAAAAGACCGACAAACCCATTTGTATACGCTTTCTCTGTCGATACAAATAGTGCCGGCGCCCAGATCCATGTAGCTGCTATGCTCAAAGCAGACATTATCCAATTTTCCTTTCGATTCCCAACGCAGAACCGCTCTACATTCTTTTCTTTTTTAGTAAATATCAGCGTGGCAGTGATCATGATCGCTGCGTAAACCGCCAGAATTACTAACCCTTTCATTCCAAATTCTCCTTTTATGTATTAAAGGAGCATCCTGTATCTTTCTTTTTCTCTTCCTCCTCCCCAGACTATACTGAAAGAGCCACCGGACACCCGGTGGCTCATGGCTTATGATAAGATTTTACTCCCTTATCATACTCATTTTCCGTTATTAAGTCAAGTTTAAGTTAACGATTTCCGTTAATATCCCTCAAGCCTTTAAAATCAATAAAAACGGAGTCCGTTAATTCCAAAAAACAAAGCAGAAAGTCTTTCCTCCGCCGTCTTGATATCATCGTATATGGTTACCTTGCTGACGCTGAATTTCTTTGCCAATTCCGCCGCAGAAGATCCCTCTTTAGTGATATACATTGATTTTATAACCTTGTACTGGCGTTTTTCCTTCTCTCCGCATTTTCCGCAATACATCCGGAAGACATCAAGCATTCGGTCAACATGAGATATGATAATCCCCGTCCTCTCTGCAGACTCCTTGATCGAATTCACGATCACCCCATCGCTTGCCCTCATGCTCATAAGATCTTCTATGACTTCTTCTGTAGATTTTTCAGAATGCTCTTTCTGATAAATTGCTTTGGAGCAGCTTTCTCTCAACATTCTGTAATTCCTGAGAAGCAGTCTCGTATTATGCAGTCTGCGATCCTTCAGCTCTTTCTGCTCTTTTTGATGTGCCTTTTCAAGTGTTTCAGCCGCGACAGATGCACCCGCAAGAGCTGCCTTGGCGATCATTTGCTCTACTTCTTCTTTTGTGAGAGCAACGAATTCAACGTGATCTTTCATATCCATGTTTTTTACCTCCGACTATCGATATATTGCCTTCAGGATCCCTTCTTTATATGCCTGCTTTTCTTCCTCCGGCATATCAGATCCCCTTAATGCGTCATCTAACGCTTGGGCGGTGCCGCACTCCGGGCAGATCAACGTTTCGTTATCAGTTCTCGACAGCGCCGGCACCCCCTCATACTCCCGATTACAGATCGGGCACACCTGGCGCCCCTCTGGTATTACCTCTCCACATATCACACAATGCTCCTCCACGGAATCACTCCTCCTCTTTAAATATCCCAAGCTTAAATCCAAGCTGCAGACAGCCCTCAATGATAAGCTTTATCTCTCTTCCCGGCACATGGCACATAGTAAATTCTAAAACCGCTTCTCCGTTTTCCTCTTTCATATTGCAAATAAATCCCTTTTCAACAGTTTTCTCGGTGCCATCGTCATAGTGTAACGTAATTTTATCTACTTCACGCTCTTTGTTCATGCGTTCTCTCCTTTCTATATGGACATCTGTGCCATACGCAGCACACCATGTACATGTTTTGTATATACTTCTCGTTTGTGCATTCTCCCTTCTCCCCATGGTATTCGCATTTACCGCAATAATCTTTGCAGGTAGGGAACAAAATAATTTCACTCATTCTGCTCACCTCTTGGAATAGCATCAGGGAAATCAAATATGGTCATTTGCCCTGGAAGATCTGCTTC
>CABRSG010000269.1 GCA_902473545.1 uncultured Lachnospiraceae bacterium
CGCTCCCCGGTATTTCTGACTGCCTCCAGCACGGTCATCCTGCTTAACCTGCGCGCCGGGATCCAGGCGGAAATCCACACCGTCACGATGGACGCTGCCAGCGTGACTGCAAATACCAGCGGGGGGTACGTCCAGACCGCGTCGAACCGTCCCTGCACGTCCGCCGCCATCGTATTAATCAGATGAAGCACTCCCATACCGCCGAAAATTCCAAGAAGCTGCCCCGCCAGAAGCGGCACAGTGCACAGCGCTCCCGCCTCCTGCAGCAGGCAGGCGCGTATCTGTGCCGGAGTTGCGCCGATGCTGGCAAAAATACCAAACTGGTGTACGCGGGCGTCCATAGACACCGCAAAGGCATTGTGAATAATCATAATTAAAGAAAAACATGCCAGCGCCAGAATCGCAAGAAACAGCGGAAAAACAAGCCGCGGAGCCGGGTCTGCGGGATCTCGGATAAGGTACATCGATAAAAGCGTGTGATGATATGTGATATTTTCGGTCGCGGAAGCGAGCGCTTCCGCGATGCGCGGCATATCTTCAAGGATAAAACGCAAATTCGAGAAATAGATATCGACGGTCAGTTCTGACTCCATATCCTGCACATCGATTTTTTCCATGTCCTTTTGTGTCAAACGGTCCGCATCCTGTCCGCCTGTTTTCTGTGTACGCAATAATTCTTCATGAACAATCACCCGCTCCACGTTCGCAAAATTGCGGATTACCGCCAGCTCCTCTTCCGAAGCCACGCCCGAAAGCCGCGCCTGCCAATCGCCCTCTTCTGCTTTGATCCTCTGGATGTCATACGCCCAGAAATTATAAAACAGGCTGCACAGCAGCGATAAGAGCAGCGCGGAAATAAATGCCGAAGCCATGACAGTGATCCCGGACGCCCGGTTGCGTCTGATATAATTCGCCGAATATTCTCTCCACATCTCACTCACCTCCGCTCGTCGCGAAGAATACGTCCGTCTTCCATCGTAATGATGCGGTCCGCCTCCAGCGCAATTTTTTCATCATGTGTGATCAGAAAAACCGTCTGCCCGAAATTTCGGTTGGAGAGCTTCAGCATATCCAGCACCTCACGGGAATTTTTCTGGTCCAGATTTCCGGTCGGCTCATCCAGCAAAAGCACCGCCGGGCGGTACATCATTGCCCGCGCAATCGCTGCGCGCTGCTGCTGTCCGCCGGAGAGCTGGTTCGGCAGCGCCTCCAGCTTATCCCCAATGCCAAGCGCATGAACCACCTGCGCAAAATAATCCTGCTCCGGCTTCCTTTTGTCTAAAAGAAGCGGCATCAGAATATTTTTCCGCACCGTCAGGGTCGGAATCAGGTTGTAAAACTGATAAACGATTCCCACCTTCCGTCTGCGCAGAAGCGCCGACTGCGTGCGGTTCAGCGAAGTAATATCTTTTCCTTCTATAAAAACATGTCCCTCCGTCGGCTGCTCCACACTCCCAAGAATATGCAAAAGTGTAGACTTTCCGGAGCCTGATGTGCCGACCACCGTCGTAAATTCACCCTTCTCCAGTGATAGGTTCACACCATCCAGCGCAGCCACCCTGCTCTCCCCGGAGCCGTAAACCTTGCGCACGCTCTCGCATCTTAAAATTTCCATATGATCGTCCCCTTCCTGTCGTTCTTTTCATCGGCTATACCACTCTAAATCAAGTATAGCAGACGCAAGTGACAGTTCCGTGACAATTACGTATACACCCGCACCGCAAAGCACGCTCCGCCCTCCGGCAGATTTTTTGCCGTCAGGCTGCCGTTCTGCCACGCAAATATTTCCCTTGCAAGGGACAGCCCGATTCCGATTCCTTCGCCCTTCGCGCATTTTCCGCGGTAAAACCGTTCGAAGAGATGCGGGAGATCTTCTTTCGCAAAGCCCTCTCCCTCATCGCAGATTCTGATTTCTGTGTACAGCGGATTTTTTTCATACGTACAGGTTATTGTTCCGCCTTCCGGGGTGTGCTCGGCACAGTTTTTTATAAGGTTCATCAGTGCCTCCATCGTCCATTCCAGATCGCCCGTAAATTCTGCGCTGCCGTTCTCCAAAATAGAAACCTTCATCCTCCGCTTTGAAAGCAGACTTTCCAGATTTTCCGCCGCGAGCGTCAGCACCGTAAATGCGTCCACTGATTCCTGCTTTAGCTGCAAAGCCCCGGAATCAATCCGCGACAATGTAAGCAGCGCCTCACCAAGAATCGTCAGCCGGTCAAGCTGCGCCTGCACCTGCTGCGTCAGGCGGCTCATGCTTTCCGGCAGCTTAAATTCATCTGTCTGTTCGCGCAGCCGCTGCAGAGAGAGCGATGCCGCCGTGATCGGCGTTTTGAGCTGATGCGCGATGTTGGCGAGATTGTCCGCAAAACGTTCTTTTGCACGCACCGCCTCCTCCCGCGTCTGCCGCAGCGCCGTCACCGTTTTATACAGCTCGTCCTCCAGCGCAGAGAAGCCGTCCTCCTGTGCCTGCAAAAGCTCTCCGCTGCCACGGTTTACCCGCTCCAGGTAAGCTGTCAGCCCTGCAATCCGTTCCCGCTTTTTCCTTTGCAGAAGAAAAACAGCCGCAAACATGCACAGACCTCCGAAAATGCCGCAGAGAGCTGCCAGTATCCGCACAGCGCCCCTACTAAGCCCGGCAAAGTCCGCCCCACGATATCCATACTTTTCCAAGAATGTCTCAGTCCGGGAATCCTTATCCGCTTCCATAAATAGCCCGCTCTCATGCAGATCCTTTAAGACCTCCAAAAGCGGCTGCTCCGCCTCCGGCATCTTTTCCGTCAGTGCCGCGCAGATCCCGGAAATCTGGCAGAACCGCTCCCGCGCCAGCAGATGCCCGCAGAGCGTCGCCGTCAGCGCCGCACTTATCAGACCTGCCGCCAGAAACAACAAAACAAGGCATCGCTTTGATTTTCGTTCCGTCATATCGTGTCCTCCATCCGGTAACCGAAGCTGCGGACCGTTTTGATGCACGCCGGATTTCCCAGCCTCTCCCGCAGACGCTTCATCGTTACCGTCAGCGTGTTGTCATTTACAAAATTTCCCCCGGAATCCCATATTTTCTCCAGAAGCTCCCTTCTGGTAACGGTGCGCCCCTTTTGTTCCAGCAGATACTCCAGCAGCCGGGATTCCGACGCAGCAAGCGCCGCCTCGCATCCGCCGCGGGAAACCGTCTGCTTTTTCCGGTCCAGGCAGATTTCATCGCAGAAAAGCTGCGTGCACTCCGCCCGCTTCGTCCTCCGCAGAATCGCCTGTACCCGCGCATACAGCACCTCCAGTTCAAACGGCTTTGTCAGATAATCGTCCGCACCGCTCTGAAAGCCTTCCAGCATGTCCTCCGTCTCCCCTCTGACTGTCAAAAGCAGCACCGGCAGCTCATCCCCCATCCTTCTGCGGATCCAGCCGCACA
>CABRSG010000270.1 GCA_902473545.1 uncultured Lachnospiraceae bacterium
CCGTCATACTTTCATAGGAACCAGCCGGAGCCAGTAATTCTGCTCTCATAAAATCCTCCCGCATTTCATAAAAATTTCCGATAAGACAGGAAAGAGCCTGCTGTCTGCAGACTCTCATAATCAGTTACTTCTTCTTTAATTCATCCAGCTTTCTCTGCATGTCCATCAGATTATGCTTGAGGTCAAAGATTTCCTTGTCTCTGGCGGCGATGTGATCCTCCAGAATCTCCACCTGCTTCTTTGCCTTAAAGTAGTCGTCTGCAATATTAAGCTGCATTAAAATATTTTTTCTGTCGTCGGACTGCCTGCGGTAGCTGTCCATCTTTTTAAATTCCGCCAGCTTGCTGTTGATATAATAGGAAACCCTCTGTATATATTCTTCGCTCTCGTAGCCGCTGATCACAAGAATTTTTCCGTCGATCACAACCTGTATCTGGTTCTTTTTTGACATGCCGTTTCCTCCCGATGGTATCTTTCCAATCAGATATCTGATCTTCTTGTAGTCTTTTTACAGTATACCCGACTTTTCTCATAATTGCAAGGCAAAAGCGGACTTAATGAAAAACCCAATACAGACACTAACTGCACTGCTGAATCCCTAGGTGATGATACGCTTTTTCCGTCGCGACGCGTCCGCGCGGCGTACGGTTAATGAAGCCGTTTTTCAGCAGATACGGTTCGTAGACGTCCTCGATCGTACCCGCGTCCTCCCCGATGGTCGCCGCCAGTGTCTCCAGCCCGACCGGTCCGCCGGAAAATTTTTCGATCATCGTGAGCAGCAGGTTCCGGTCCGTGGTGTCAAGTCCATAGCGGTCCACCTCCAGAAGATCCAGCGCAAAGCTGGCAATTTCTTTTGTGATGTTTCCGTCGTACTTGACCTGCGCAAAATCGCGCACGCGCTTCAATAAACGATTAGCAAGACGCGGCGTTCCGCGCGAACGCTTTGCAAGCTCCGACGCACCTTCCGCGTCAATCTCTACGCCGAGCACCTTCGCCGAGTGACGGATGATCGTGGAAAGCTCCTCCACAGTATAAAATTCCAGATGATGGATCACACCGAAGCGATCGCGCAGTGGCGCCGTCAAAAGTCCGGCGCGCGTGGTCGCTCCCACCAGCGTGAAGCGCGGAAGCTCCAGGCGGATGGAACGAGCCGTCGCGCCCTTGCCGATCATGATATCAATCGCGAAATCCTCCATTGCCGGGTAAAGTACCTCTTCCACCTGGCGGTTCAGACGATGAATCTCATCCACGAAAAGGACGTCGCCCTCCTGCAGATTGTTGAGGATCGCCGCCATTTCGCCCGGCTTTTCGATTGCCGGACCGGAGGTCACCTTCATGTTTACGCCCATCTCATTTGCAATGATCCCGGCGAGCGTTGTCTTTCCAAGCCCCGGCGGTCCGTAAAACAGGACATGGTCGAGGGAATCGCCGCGCTGCTTTGCCGCTTCGATATAGATTTTCAGATTTTGTTTCGCTTTTTCCTGCCCGATGTATTCCGCAAGCGTTTTCGGTCGGAGGCTTGGCTCCACCCGGACGTCCTCTTCCGTTACCTCGGTTTCTATAATGCGTTTTTTCATGCTGCTCTCCTATTTTCCATGACTCATGACATATGCTTCAGAGCCGCTTTTAAGATATCCTCGGTACTCATATCCTCTGTGATATTTGCTGCCTTTACCGCTTTCAGCGCATCGCTTCCGGCGTATCCGAGCGCCACCAGCGCCTGCACTGCCTCGCCCTGGTTGTCGTTTGGCGCAGCGGATACGATTTCCGTGTTCTCCGCCATCTTCTGCTCGAAGGTGTCCTCCAGACTGAATTTATCTTTCAGCTCCAGCACCAGCTTCTGCGCCGTTTTTTTGCCGATCCCCGGAGCGGCGGAGATTGCCTTGATATCGTCCGCAAGCACCGCGAACCGCAGATCAACTGCGGAAATCGCAGTCAGCACGCCAAGCGCCGCCTTCGGTCCGATGCCATTTACCTTCAAAAGAAGCCGGAACGTTTCCAGATCGTCCTTTGATAGAAAACCGAAAAGCTGGATCGCATCCTCGCGCACATCCATATACGTATGCAGCAGCACTTCCATGCCGGTACGAACAAGCTGCCCGGCGTCTCTGCCGGAGATATATACGTTAAATCCAATCCCGTTATTTTCAATGACAGCGATATTTTCCTTCACCTCTGCCAGCGTTCCCTTTACAAATGCAATCATTGTATTTCCCGGCAGGCGCCGTCCGCAAAGATCATCTCTGCCCTGCAGATCACCGCGTCCGCCCGCTCTCCTTCCTCCCATTCTATCAGATAGCCGCAGCCGTTTTTTACCTGGTAATCGTAATATCCGCGTCGCGGAAGCGCCAGCGCCGAAAGCACGCTCATGATAGTGCCGCCGTGTACCACGCAGGCAATCTCACGAAAATTCTTCTGCGCAGCCGTATGAAGCACACTCTGAAAGGCGCGCACACAGCGCCGCTGAAAATCCTCTCGGCTCTCGCCGCCGGGAAACGGCAGTGTACCGCCGCTGTCGATCCACGCCTGATAATCGGTGTCGCCGGACAGCTCCAGATAATTCTTATTTTCAAAAGCGCCAAAATCGCACTCCCGGAAATCCGCCACGATCGTCTGCGGCACTCCCGGAAAAAGAAGCGTTGCCGTTTGTCTGCAGCGAAGCAAAGGGCTGACAAAGAGCATATCGGGCACCGGAAAATCTTCTCCGCCCTTCGCAGGGCAGGTATTCGCTGGATCGCCTGACACCGTGTTCGCGCCGCTTTGCAAATAGCTGCGCGCTCCTTTCAGCTCCGCTCTGCCCTCCTCGCAGAGCGGCTCGTCGGTCGTCCCTATATAACGCCCTTTTAGGTTCCCAGCCGTCTTTCCATGACGGATCATATATACCTTCATTTCAAATTTCCTTTTATCACCATCGGGATACCTGCCGTCACGCGCACTACCGTATCCGCGTTCCTGGCAAGCTGACAGCAGATGCGCCCGGTCAGCTCACGCCATGCCCTCTCCTGCGCGTCGATGGGCACCACCCCGTAGCCGATTTCGTTCGATACGATGCATATCTGCGGATTTCTTTCTGCAAGATTTTCCGAAAGCTCCTGAAGACAAAGCTCAGGCTGCATAAACCGCCGGATAAATTCATGAAAATCAAAGATTGCCCGGCACTGAAAAATGTCCTCGAACGCGCAGGTTTTTCCGTCCGCAAAATCAGACAGCTCTAAAGAAAAAAGCCTGCACGCCGCATCGCGTTTTCCCTGATAGCTTCCGCCAATTACAAGTCTCATATCCTTTTTACGCCCATTCCTTTCCCGGGGCTTTGATGCTCCCCGCCGCCCCGCTTCCAGCCGCTTTGCCCGCCGGACCGCACCTCAAACCCACAGGACTAGCTTCGCGTCGCAGCAGGTG
>CABRSG010000271.1 GCA_902473545.1 uncultured Lachnospiraceae bacterium
CCTGCAGGTCGCTGTCCGCGAAATCTGTTCCGTAGACCTCCGGCTGAATCACAAAGCTGCCGTCCTGCTCCACGAGCGTGGCGTCCGTCGTGGCAACGCGCGGCTTTGTGAGGCTGTCCGCGCAGACCGCCAAGGAAAATGCTGTCTCATCCACCGTAAAGGGGACGCGGGCGCCGTAGCGGTCGCCGAAAAGAAGTCCGGGGTACACAAATGCGCTCTGCCGGTCGATCAGCTCCTCGACTGCACTGAGAAGCGCCTGCTCGTCCACTGCATAGCCAAGCTCGTCGAACGTGAGATCCAGAACCGTTTCCCCCTGCTCGTCAATGCGGAGGGTAAGTTCGTTATAGGGCTTTTTCAGATATTCCACGGCTTCCGGATACGGAGTAGCCGTTCAGGGTTGTGTGGTGATAGAAACGATCGTCCATCAGTTTTACATATAATAAATCAACTGCAGTAACCGCGGCAACTACCGCAGTGAAAATAAGCGCTTTTTTTCGGAAAGCACGCTTTTTTTCCAGCCGCTGCCGGTTTATGCGTTTTCGTCTGTTGCGTCTCATAAAAATCTCCTTGTCAAAATAAAAATATAGCCTGTTCTTATATCCTACACCGTTACTATGAAAATGTCGACAGGAAACACACATTTTTACATTATTTTTACAAAAAAAGTGCAGCCGGGTGTGCAAAATCCCAAAGGGAGCGGAGTGGACGCTTGATAAACAGGGCAGTTTATGGTACGATTAGAGCAGAAAAAGGAGCGCAAATACCCATCTGCACTGGAGCGTCAGTGCTCGATCGAGAGACTGAAAAGATAGCAGATAATATACAAAGTATAAAGGAGAGAAAAGACGATGGGAGATGTTTTGGTAATTGGGATCGCGGGCGGTTCCGGGAGCGGGAAAACGACGCTGACAAACCAGATCGCGGCGCAGCTAAAGGAGAGCGTGACAGTCATCAAGCATGATGACTACTACAAAGCGCACGATGAGATGACGTATGAGGAGCGGTGCAGGCTGAACTATGATCATCCGAACGCATTCGACACGGAGCTGATGATCGAACACTTAAAGCTGCTGCGGCAGGGCAGATCGGTGGAGTGTCCGGTCTACGACTATACGGTGCACAATCGCGGCAAGGATACTGTGATTATCAATCCTGGACAGGTAATTATTGTCGAGGGAATTTTGATTTTTGAGAATAAGGCGCTCTGCGAGCTGATGGATATCCGTATTTTTGTGGACACCGATGCCGACCTGCGCATCATCCGCAGAATCCAGCGGGACGTAATGGAGCGGGCGCGCAGCCTCGATTCCGTGATCAGCCAGTATCTGCATACGGTCAAGCCGATGCATGAGCAGTTTGTGGAGCCGAGCAAGAAAAACGCAAACATCATCGTGCCGGAGGGCGGTTACAATCAGGTTGCGATGGAGATGATCCGCAACCACATTTTAAATCATCTGGAAAAGTAGGAAGGGAGAAAAATGATGCAGACATACGTATTGGAAAATGAGCAGTTAAAGGTGACGATCCGCAGCAAAAGCGCGGAGCTGATTTCGATTATAAAAAAGGAAAATGGGGCAGAATATCTCTGGAACGGCGACAGCCGCTACTGGGGCTGGACGTCCCCGGTACTGTTTCCGTTTGTGGGCGGTCTGCGGGACAAAAAATACACGTATCAGGGCAAAACCTATACGATGAACCAGCACGGCTTCGCCAGAAATCAGGAGTTCGACCTGCTTTCGCAGACGGAGGAGGAAATCTGGTTCGCATTCTCAGCGACGCGGGAGACGAAGGAAAATTATCCGTTCGACTTTTGTCTGAAAATTGGCTACCGTCTGGAGGAAAGTAAAATTTCGGTGCTCTGGAAGGTGGAAAATACAGATGAAAAGACCCTGTATTTCTCTATCGGCGCGCATCCGGCATTTATGTGCCCGCTGAACGGAGCGGGAGAGCAGACCGATTATTATATGGGCTTTGAAACCGACAAGGATGAACTCAGATACCGCCTGATCGATCTGAGCTGTAATCTGATCGACCCGAAGGAGTACCCGCTGGCGCTGGAGAACGGACTGCACAAAATTGAGAAGGATCGCTTTGACCTGGATGCGCTCGTGATCGAGCATTGCCAGACCGGAAAAATGTGGCTGGCAGGACCGGACAAGAGGCCGTATGTGAGTGTGGAATTTGACGCGCCGCTCTTTGGCGTGTGGTCTCCGGCGGGCAAAAACGCGCCGTTCATATGCATCGAGCCGTGGTATGGAAGAAGCGACAGCACCGAATTTTACGGAACCCTGGAAGAACGGGAATACGGAAATACGGCAGAGCCGGGGGAAGCATTTGAGCGTTCCTATACGATTACCATCTGTTAAATGAAATGAGCGGGGGTTTTGATGAAGGAGTACGGATTATTTGATATTATCGGACCGCGGATGATCGGACCGTCCAGCTCCCACACTGCCGGAGCCGCAAGGCTTGGGCGCGTGGCGTACCGTCTGTCCGGCGGCAGAGTGAAGCGGGCAAGGGTGACGCTGTACGGCTCCTTTTCCGATACCGGCAGGGGACACGGCACGGATCGGGCGATCGTCGCCGGGCTTCTCGGAATGGAGCCGGATGACAGCCGGATACAGAATGCGCTTGTGCTGGCGCGGGAGCAGGGAAAGGACATTTCACTGGAATTTTCCGGTCAGAGCATGAAGCACCCGAATACTGCCAGAATCATTGTTGAGGACGAAAACGGTCATGTGATCAATATGGTGGGAGCCTCTGTGGGCGGAGGGAATATTGAGATACAGGAAATTAATGGCATGGAGGTATCCTTTGGCTGCGAATATCCGACCATTCTGATTTTCCACCGGGATATGCCGGGCGTGATCAGCCAGGTGACGGGGATGCTGGCGCAGAAGGGAATCAATATCGCCTTTATGCGCTGCTTCCGAAGCTCCCGGCGGCAGAACGCCTGTATGGTGCTGGAGACGGATGAAGCGGTGGAAGAGGATATTTTAAAGAGCATAAAGAAAAATCTGGCAGATATCATGGAGGTGTGCGCGCTTTGAGGTATGAATTTCATTCCGGCTCCCGGTTAGAAGAAATCAGCAGACAGGAAGGGCTTCCGATCAGTGAGATTATGCTGCGCTTTGAGATGGAAAAAAGTGAGCGGACGCGGGAGAGCATCGTCGATGAGATGAAGTTAAATCTTTCCGTTATGCGGGAATCCATCCGGGAGGGGCTGCGGGAAGAAAAAACGCAGCGTGGATTTTTTACCGGTGAGGATGCGGCAAAGCTAATGAGATTTGCCGGACAGAGTAATATGGGAAAAAATCTGGCGGAGGTGATTGCCGCTGCGATGGCGGTCGTGGAGTGGAACGCTGCGATGGGAAAAATCGTGGCGGCTCCGA
>CABRSG010000272.1 GCA_902473545.1 uncultured Lachnospiraceae bacterium
AAATCAGCATCCGGTGCCTCTTGCTTTCCAGCACATTCGTCATCCGGTACTGCAGTTTTTCTTCTTTTTCTATCAAAAGCTGACGCTGCTCGCGTATCTGGTTCTGCGGGCTTAAAAACTGAAGCTTTCCGGAAATCTCCGAAAGCCGCGCCCTCTTATCCAGCAGCCGGTCCGTCATGCGACGTGCAAGCTGCAGCTGATACTGCTTCATCTGCGCCAGAATCCCGCTGACATCCGCCACTGCCAGCTCCGCAGCCGCCGAGGGTGTCGGCGCGCGCAGATCCGCCACGTAGTCTGCGATCGTAAAATCCGTCTCGTGTCCCACCGCGGAGATCACCGGCGTACTGCAGCGGAAAATGGCATATGCCACGCTTTCCTCATTAAATGCCCAGAGATCTTCAATGGAGCCGCCGCCTCTGCCGACAATGATCACATCGACGCCGCAGGCATCCAGCGTCTCGATGCCTCTGATGATGCTTGGCGCGGCATCCTTTCCCTGCACCAGAGCCGGGTACAAAATAAGCTGCACTCCCGGATTCCGCCGGTGAGCAATGTTCTGGATATCGCGGATCGCTGCCCCGGTCGGCGCCGTCACGATTCCGATTTTCCTGGAAAATGCGGGAATCGGACGCTTATACTCCGGCGCAAACATGCCCATCTCCGCAAGCTCACGCTTTAATGCCTCAAATTTTTCATACAAAAGACCGGCTCCGTCCAGAATGATTTCTTCTGCGTAGAGCTGGTATTTTCCATCGCGCTCATACACGCTGATACTGCCGAGCGCGATCACGCTCTGCCCATCCTGCATCCGAAACGACAATCCGCTGCGGCTGCCCGCAAACATGACGCACGCCATGCTGCCCGCTTCATCCTTCAGCGAAAAATAAATATGCCCGGAGGTATGATATTTGCAGTTGGAGACTTCGCCTTTTACGTAAATCCGTTTCAGCATGAAATCCTGCTGAAACATATTTTTGATATACCGGTTTACCTGTCCTACCGAATAGACGTTTTTCATTCCTTCGCTACTTTCCCAAGCACGCCGTTTACAAAGGACGGTGAATCGTCGCCGCCGAATTTCTTCGCAAGCTCCACTGCCTCGTTGATCGCAACGCCCACCGGAATGTCGTCGTCCTCCAGCACCTCATACGCTGCAAGGCGCAAGATCGCAAGGTCCACTTTATTCATCCTGCCCAGCTTCCAGCCCTGTGATTCCGCCGCAAGGCGCTCGTCGAGCTGCGGCAGCTTTTCTTCTATTTTGCGGAATTTTTCGATAATATATTCCGCCTCTTTTTCCGTGGGAGCCGCTTCCTCCACCTCGTCCATGTAAAGCTCTGCCTGCTCGCTGATCTCTTCCTTCTGGTAGAATTCCCTCAAAAAAAGCAATTTGAAAATATGCTCCCGAATCTCTCTCCTGCTCATAAAAATCTCCTGTCGTAAAGTCTCGTAAAATTACCTACAGGACCTGCCACCGGCAGCTCCCTTCGGATGCATGGCAACTCATAGAAAAAAAGAATGTGCTGCTCCGGCACATTCTTTTTTTGCTTATTTGCCGCTTTCCATCATTACGTTTGCAATCTGGATATTGATATTCTCCACGGTAAGCCCTGTCATATTTTCTATAGCGCCCTTCACTTTCTCCTGCACCTTCTGACAGGTCTTCGGAACGCTGTAGCCGTAGTCAAGATTCAAGGTGAGATCCACATTGATGATGCCGTTGTCCACCGTAACCTTCACGCCTTTGGAAAGGCTCTTGATACCCATCCTGCTCACCATCTCGTTTGTGATATTTCCTGCCATGCTCGCCACGCCCTTCGTCTCCGTGGCAGCCAGCCCTGCAATAATTGTAATGACTTCGTTCGAAATCTGAACTCTGCCTGTTCCTTCATTATCCATAATGGTATAATTGCTGTTCTGACGCTCTTCCTTTCCCATAACGATTACCTCCTTCAATGACATATCCTGTCATTTGCTTTTTTCAGTATACCAAAAAGATGGAGGTTTGTAAACTGTTTCTTCATGTGAACGGAGTGAGCAGTAACCGTTATCGTCCAAATTCTGCGAGCACAAGCCCCGGGTTGCGCTCTTCGGTCATGCGGATGCTCCAGGAGTTGACCCAGATAAGCAGCGGTCTGCCCTTGAGGTCCTGGATTTTCTTCATGTCCGAGGTACCGGACAGCTTGTTCATGTCGATATCCTCATTCTCAATCCAGCGGATGTATTCGTAAGGCAGATCCTCCATGCGGATTTCCACATTGTATTCGTTTTCGAGGCGGTATTTCAGCACCTCAAACTGCAGAACGCCGACTACGCCGACGATGATTTCCTCCATGCCGGTGTTAAATTCCTGGAAGATCTGGATCGCGCCCTCCTGCGCGATCTGCGTAATGCCCTTGACAAACTGCTTGCGCTTCATGGTATCGACCTGGCGCACGCGCGCAAAATGCTCCGGCGCGAAGGTCGGAATGCCCTCGTAGGCAAATTTTTTGCCCGGCATACAGATTGTGTCACCGATGGAATAAATGCCCGGATCGAACACGCCGATGATATCCCCGGCATATGCCTCGTCCACGATGTGGCGCTCCTGCGCCATCATCTGCTGCGGCTGTGAGAGACGCTGCTTCTTGTCGCCCTGCACATGGTAAACCTCCATGCCGGCGTCAAATTTTCCGGAACAGATGCGCATAAAGGCAATACGGTCGCGGTGCGCTTTGTTCATGTTCGCCTGGATTTTAAAAACAAACGCTGAAAAATCCTCCTTCATCGGATCGATCAGCCCGATATCCGCCTTGCGCGGAAGCGGCGAGGTCGTCATCTGAAGGAAATGCTTCAGAAAAATTTCCACGCCAAAGTTTGTGAGCGCCGAACCAAAAAATACCGGAGAAAGCTTTCCTGCACTCACAAGCTCCTGATCAAATTCCGCGCTCGCGCCGTCCAGAAGCTCGATTTCCTCCAAAAGCTGCTCCATATTTTCCGTGCCAACGAATTTCTCAAGCTCCGGGGAATCGATCGGGATCTCGCGGCTTTCGCCTTCTTTCGTCCCCTTTTCCGTATCGGAGAACGTCGTCACCTTTTTGCTGCCGCGCTCATACACGCCCTTAAAATTCTTGCCGGAGCCGATCGGCCAGTTGATCGGGCAGGTGGCGATGCCAAGCTCTTTTTCGATATCGTCAAGCAATTCAAACGTATCGTTCGCATCACGGTCCATCTTATTGATAAAGGTAAAGATCGGAATATGGCGCATCACGCAGACCTTAAACAGCTTTCTCGTCTGCGCCTCCACGCCCTTCGAAGCGTCGATCACCATCACCGCGGAATCCGCCGCCATCAGCGTGCGGTAAGTATCCTCCGAGAAATCCTGATGTCCGG
>CABRSG010000273.1 GCA_902473545.1 uncultured Lachnospiraceae bacterium
ATGGATTCGGTCTTTCAGACACTGAAGAAGCTGTCGATATGTTCCTGCGAAAAAACGTGAAACAGCAGGTAGGGGAGCTACCTGCTGTTTCGAGGGGAGTATAAATAATTAATAAGGGGTCGTAAGAGGTATTCTCTCTTACAAAGGGAATTATAATATATTATGGAAAAAATTGCAATACATATTTTCAAAAATATTAAGGAATAATAAGGTTTGTAACTAAAAGTTAACAAACCAGGAGGTTGAAAGTCATGGCAAAGAATAAGAATATGCACGAATCCAACGCGACAAACTGCGGTTATAACAGCACAAACAGCACAAACGGCATGAACAGCACGAACGCTAACAACAGCACGAACAGCCAGAACAAAGCGCAGAACAGGGCGCAGAATAAGACCAGCAACGCGCAGTCTCAGAACCGCACCACAAACTGCGACTATTAAACAGCAGGCAGCAAGAAAGATGCGTCGGGGAAATCACTCCCCGGCGTATTTTTTTGCCCTGCATCCGAAGGAAGCTGCCAGTGTGTTTTAATACCGCCGGAAGTACAGGAACAGCCTGCCGTTGTCTGCATAGAATAGAATATACTGACAGGGAGTGTTTGCCATGAAATTTGAAATGATTACACCGGTGCAGTTAGAGCGATACGTGGGTGATCCGGACGCTCTCATCATAGATCTGCGGACTCCGGCTGAGTATCGGGAGCGCCACATCCGGGGAGCCGTCAATGTTCCCTACGAAAAACTGCAGGGCAATTATATGTTTCCGATGGATATGTCTCTCATCCTATACTGCGAGCGAGGCGCTTCCAGCATGTCTGCGGCGAAGGAGCTGGCGGAAAAAGGTTATCCGGTAAAAACGGTGGTCGGCGGTTTCCACGCATACCGCGGCAAAATGACAGAGACATATTGACAGGAAAGAGCGCAATTTGATACAATCTACGTGATGCTTCAGTGTCGGTGCCGTTATCGCTGCGATGCGCAAGTCGGGCAGGCGCTGAAAGCCTACGAATTAAAAAAGTTTGCACAGGGCGAAAACATGAAAACAGTGGAATTGATTGCACCGTGCCATTTTGGGATGGAAGCGGTTTTAAAAAGAGAGATACAGGACCTTGGCTATGAGATCAGCGAGGTGGAAAATGGAAAGGTAACGTTTGTGGGAGATATGGAAGCGATCTGCTATGCCAATATCTTCCTGCGCACGGCGGAACGCATCCTGCTGAAGGTGGGCAGGGTGCACGCCGAGACGTTTGACGAGCTGTTTGAAAAGACAAAGGCGCTGCCGTGGGAGGATTTTATTCCGCGTGACGGAAAATTCTGGGTGGCGAAGGCGACATCTATCAGGAGCAAGCTGTTCAGTCCCTCGGATATCCAGTCGATCATGAAAAAAGCGATGGTGGAGCGTCTGAAGACGGTCTACCATCAGGAATGGTTTGAGGAGAGCGGGGCATCCTATCCGGTGCGTGTATTTTTCATGAAGGATGAGGCGGTGATCGGGCTTGACACGTCGGGCGATTCGCTCCATAAGAGGGGCTATCGGCTGCTCACGAGCAGGGCGCCGATCACGGAGACGCTGGCGAGCGCTCTGATTTTGATGACGCCGTGGAACCGTCGATCCTTTTTGCGGCAGCGGCGCAATACCGATCGAGGCGGCGATGATCGCCGCGAACATCGCTCCGGGCATGAACCGCAGCTTTCTGGCAAATGAATGGGACAACCTTATCCCCAAGAAGCTATGGTACGGCGCTGCCGATGAGGCGGCGGAGCTGGCCGACACTACAATTTCAACAGACATACAGGGATATGACATCGACGGCAGCATCGTGAAGGCGGCGCGGGAGAATGCAAGGCGCGCCGGGGTGGAGAAGCTGATCCATTTTCAGCAGCGCCCGGTGAGCGAGCTGAGCCACCCGAAAAAATATGGATTTATCATTACAAATCCTCCCTATGGCGAGCGGATTTCCGAGAAGGAACAGCTTCCGCAGCTTTATCGTGAGATCGGCGAGGGGTTTGCGCGGCTGGACTGCTGGTCGGAGTATGTCATTACTTCCTACGGGGACGCGGAGAAGTACATCGGAAGGAAAGCGGATAAAAACCGGAAAATCTATAATGGAATGATGAAAACCTATCTTTATCAGTTCCTGGGACCGAAGCCTCCGCGTGCAAAGAAACAGGGGAGACAGATTGATTAAAATAACAGAGAGATTATTAACGATCGTGCTGGTGTGTCTCATAGGCTATCTGGCATTTGATCTGGTACGGCAGACGGAAGGGGAAACTGTGCCGGTCATGCAGGAGACGACGGAGCCGGGGGCGCAGGGCACCATGCAGCAGATAACGGAAACGGGGACGCAGGGCACCGTGCAGGAGATAACGACGCTTCCGGCGCGCTACGATGCGCGTGAGGACGGCAGGATGGCGACCGTCCGAAGCCAGGGAACGCTTGGCACCTGCTGGGCGATCACGGCGACCTCGGCGATGGAAGCCTATTTTCTCCCGCGGGAGCGGTGGGTGTTTTCGCCGGATCATTTGTCGCTGAGGAACAATTTTTCCAAGGATCAGAACGACGGCGGCGCTTACACGATGGCGATGGCGTACCTTGCCGCCTGGCAGGGACCGGTGCTGGAGGCGGACGATCCCTATGGGGACGGCTATTCGCCGGAAGACCTTGCTGCCGTGAAGCATGTGCAGGAAATGCAGATGTTCAAAAATAAGGACTACGACGCGATAAAGCGGGCGGTTTATCAGTACGGGGCGGTGCAGTCTGCGATCTACATGGATCTGGACAATGCCTTCAGCTCCTCGGTATACTACAACCAGCTTGTATATTCCTACCTGTACGACGGCGACGAGACTGCAAATCACGACGTGCTGATCATCGGCTGGGATGATGATTACGAGGCTTCGCAGTTCAACCGGAATACGACGGAAAAGGGCGCGTTTATCTGCCAGAACAGCTGGGGAGAAAAATTCGGGGACGGCGGCGTATTTTACGTATCCTACGCGGACCGAAACATTGGCAGCCAGGCGGTTGCCTATACGAAAATAGAGGATACGGACAACTATGACCATATTTATCAGACTGATCTCTGCGGCTGGGTCGGGCAGCTCGGTTACGGGGATGAAAGCTGTTTTGCTGCAAATATATATGCGGCAACGGGAAAGGAAGATCTGGAGGCGGTTGGCTTTTACGCGACCGGGCAGAATACGGAGTATGAGATCTGTATCGTCGAAGATTTCGAGGATGAAGCGTCCTTTTATAAGCGCAGGAGCCTGCAGAAGGGGGCGCTTTCAGAGGCCGGCTATTACACGATAGAACTGGAGGAGCCGGTGCAGCTGCAGCCGGGGCAGCGATACGCCGTTGTGTTGG
>CABRSG010000274.1 GCA_902473545.1 uncultured Lachnospiraceae bacterium
GCCGTTCGCGCCGATCAGACCGTAACAGTTACCCTCGGTAAATTTGATATTGACGTCCTCGAATAACGCCTTTTTTCCTATTCTAAGTGTCACATTGTTAGCACTGATCATTTTCATTCCTCACTTTAGATATTGTAAGCTCCGCAGTGCGTTGCCCGACTGCATGCAAGCATGCGCGGCCACTCAGTACATCGTCTCCGCGTGCTCCGCAGTGCGTTGCTCGGAAACAGAGAGTTTCCTCGCTAAGGGCATTCGCCCTATGGAGCCGCTGTCCTGCGTGTCCGACTGCATGCAAGCATGCGCGGCCACTCAGTACATCGTCTCCGCACTGCTCATTGTTGTCATTATATTAAGATATTGTGAAAAAAGCAAGTGTTTCTTGAGGTTTTGCGGGTTTTGTGTTATGCTACCGTGGAAAGGGGAGATGAAGATGGCAAGAAGAAAGAAAAAAATACATTGGATAAGGTTTATTTTCGAGATACTGATTCTTGTGATCCTGGCGGCGGGGCTTTTTGCAGCGTCAAAATTTATGAAGCTTGGGCGCGGAAGCCTGGATATGGAGAATGTGGTAAAGAATGACAGCATTTCTTCGGATGAGCTGAGTGAGATGAGTGGTTACAAGGATATTGCATTTTTTGGTGTGGACTCCAGAGAGGGAGCGCTGGAATCCGGTACAAACAGCGATACCATTATGATCTGCAGCATCAACCAGAAAACATACGAGGTGAAGCTTGTTTCCGTGTACCGCGATACCTATCTGGACACGATTGACAACGGTTACAATAAGTGCAATTCAGCTTACGCGGTCGGCGGCGCAGAGACGGCAGTCAGTATGCTCAACAAAAATCTGGATCTGAATATTTCGGATTATGTGACGGTTAATTTTGAGGCTGTTGTAGAGCTGGTTGACCTGTTCGGCGGCGTGGACATCAATCTGACAGAGGGAGAGGTGCAGCTTCTGAATGGCTATCTGGTGGAGGGCCGCGAAGTGCTTGGACGTGAATGCGAGGATGTGCCGGGACCGGGGCTTCAGCATCTGAACGGTATGCAGGCGCTTGCTTACAGCCGTATCCGTTACATCGGGCTGGATTACGAGCGCACAGAGCGCCAGAGAACGGTTCTGGAGCAGGTTCTGGAAAAGGTTAAGAGCAGTGGCATCTTCACGCTGAATAAGGCGATCGACACACTGCTTCCAAAGATTTCTACCAGCCTTTCCGTTGCAGAGCTTGTAAAAATAGCTTCCGGGGCAGGAAAACTTAATATTTCAGAGACAACAGGCTTCCCGTTTGACAAGACGACGATGGATATTTCGGCGGGCGACTGTGTCATTCCGGTCAATCTGGCGGCAAATGTTGCGCAGCTCCATGAATTTTTGTATGGCTCCACCGGATACACGCCATCCGCAACCGTGCATGAAATCAGCGGCAACATTTCCGCGGAGATGGGAATTTATTGAAATAAAAGGAATTCTGCAAAAAATATTGAATTTGGGGTAGAAAAATCCGGAAGAGTATGTTAGAATAATTAATAAATCACATTCAACGCAGCGAGAATAGAAGTAATTCGTACAAAAGATAAAGCTGCGTTGTATGTGATTTCTTATTATGGTATGACTGCCATATGACTCTTTGCCCAGGGCATCACAATATTCAAAATCAGAAAGCAAAAGGATATTTTTGAAGGCATTTTTAGGGGGAATCGCAAGCTTTAGGAAAACACTGGATAATCAATTCTATATGGTCGTAAATCATGAATATGATTTTTCACGAAAAAGTGTATAAATATCACAAAAAATAGGGAAAAGAAAATATAACATGCATTTTCGATTGACATAAAAATCTAAAACAGCTATAATTTAATTCGTAATATATTTAATAATATGATATATCAACTTGAGAAAATATGAATGCATGAGGTTAAAAGAATTATGAGAAAGATGAACAGGTTTATTACTGCTCTGTTGGTTCTGCTGTCTGCAGCCGGAATTGGACTGACCTGTATGTTTTTTCAACATGAGCAGAAATTGTCTACGCAGCGTCAGGAAAAGATGCAGATGCTTTCGGATGGACTGCAGCCGATCAATGCACAGCGAAAGGAACTGCAGGAGCGGGACAGTGAATGGCAGAAAACGCTGAATCAGGAGAAGGAAGGAAAGTCGTGTATTATCTTATGTTTTAATACAATGAATGATGATGTATATTACACGATGTTCGATATGATGGAGCAGTATGGCTTCCGGGGTACTTTCGTACTGAAAAACGGAAATCTTCCCGGATACAGTGAAGAGAGCGTCACGGGGGAAGAGGTTTCAGAGATGTTGTCTTCCGGATGGGAATATGCTTTGTCTGAAAACGTAGATGTCCAAAAAGAAACTGATGAGGTATTAAGCTTTCTAAAAACAGATACAGAGGAAGAAACGGAAACCATAACAGAGACTGCGCCGGAGGATACATCAGAAGCTGAAAACAAAAGCTGGACGGAGATGCTGGACGAGCATCTGGCGACATTGGAGCAATCTCAGATGAGCGGACCGCTTACGCTGCTTTGCACGGAAGAACAGTACGGAGAAATTTCGGCGGCAGAATTGCAGGCGCGCAATCTAAAGATGGTGTGCGTTTTGAACGAAGACGGGTTTCCGGTGATAGAGGAAAATACGGACGGGATCCGCAGGCTGGATGGTGGGCTGTACACACAGAAAGATTTAAAGCTTGAAGAAAGTCTTGATAACGCTGTGAGCAATCACAAATCTATGGTAATCAGCATTAATGAGGTGGTAAAGATTTCTGAGAATGCGGGGTATGATTTGTCAGTCACAAAGTTTACGTCTCTTTTGAATCGTCTCAAGACACTCGAGGAGCAGGGAGAAATTTATGTACTCACCTTTTCGGAATATCTTCAATATGAAGAGCAGCAGAACCAGACTTATGAGGAACTGATGTCACAGTATGCTGTGTTCCGTGCAGATATGAACAAACAGCTTGAAGAACTGGATAAACAGGAACAGGAGCTTGTGGATTCGCTGGAAAGTGAAGAGACAGAGGGACAGGGCATATGGAAGATATTGTAGATATGCATTGTCATATCCTGCCTGAAGTAGACGATGGCGCCGGAGGGATAGAGGAGTCTTTGGCGATGCTTCGAAGGGAGCGGGAGGAGGGAGTTTGCAAGGTAATTCTCACACCGCATTACCGAAGGGGGATGTTTGAGACACCCCGTGAGAAGATAAAAACGGTATTTACCAGGCTTCAGAGAGAGGTACAGAGAAAAAAAGTCGGCGTAGAGTTATTCCTGGGATGTGAATTCTACCGGGAAAATGAGATTTTGGATATCCTAAAGCGGGATCAGTCTTGCCGTATGGCGG
>CABRSG010000275.1 GCA_902473545.1 uncultured Lachnospiraceae bacterium
GTTACCATTCACAGTCCTCCACCCATATGCGCACTCGTCGCCTCTTCGAGGCTCCAGTACCGCTCCTCGCGGAGCTAAGACTGCTTATATGGGTGGAGTTCCTGCTTCGCAGGTTCAATATGGATTTGCAGAAAGTCTCTTACATGCAAGCATGACGAGTCTTTCTGCAAATCCATATTGGCTGTGAATCGTAACTTTGTATGGACAGTAACGTATTGCTTCCGACAGCATCGGTGGTGTATAATAAAATATCCGGGTAATGTTTCCGCTCGGCGGATGCCGTCGTGTATAAGGGCGACGGAAGCAGCTTTCCGCTGAAGCCGGAGGCAAATGAGATTCGGTGGTATTCTTTCTAAAGCGTGTCGCATTACAAACATAGTTTCTTATAGAGGTGATAAAAAATGAGTGCAATTGTAACATTAAAAAAGGGCGAGGGCAGAACGGTGAAAGCTGGCGGGATGTGGATCTACGACAATGAAATCGCGTCAGTTGCCGGAAGCTTTGAGGACAGCGATATCGTGCTGGTGCATGACTTTGACGGCTATCCGCTGGGACGCGGCTTTATCAACCGTCATTCCAAAATCTGTATCCGTCTTTTGACGAGAAATCCGGCGCAGGAGATCGACCGGGCGTTTATTAAAATGCGTGTGCAGAATGCATGGGATTACCGCAAAAAGACAGTGGATACCGGAAGCTGCCGCGTGATCTTCGGCGAGGCGGATTTTCTGCCGGGAATCGTGATCGATAAATTTTTCGATGTGTTGGTGGTGGAGTCGCTGGCACTCGGCATCGACCGCCTGAAGGAGACGATCGTGGATACTTTAAAGGAAGTGCTGGCGGCGGACGGCGTACAGATCCGCGGCGTTTATGAGCGCAGCGACGCCAAGGTGCGCGAGCAGGAGGGAATGGAGCGGCGCAAGGGCTTTATCGGCGAGGCGTTTGATACCAATGTGCAGATTGAAGAGAACGGCGTGAAATATATGGTGGACGTGGTGAACGGACAGAAGACAGGTTTTTTCCTTGATCAGAAGTACAATCGGCAGTCTATCCGGCGGCTATGTCCGGGCGCGAAGGTGCTCGATTGCTTTACGCACACCGGCTCTTTTGCACTGAATGCAGGACAGGCGGGCGCGGCGAGCGTGCTCGGTGTGGACGCGTCTCAGACGGGCGTGGAGCAGGCAGAACTGAACGCGCGTCTGAACGGTCTGGAGGACCGCGTGAAGTTTGTCTGTCGTGATGTTTTTGAGCTGCTTCCGGAGCTTGAGGCGCAGGGAGAAAAATTCGATCTGGTGATCCTCGACCCGCCTGCCTTCACGAAGTCGCGCAATTCGGTGAAAAATGCGGTGAAGGGCTATCGGGAAATCAATCTGCGCGGAATGAAGCTGGTGAAGGACGGCGGCTTCCTTGCCACCTGCTCCTGCTCACATTTTATGACTTACGAGCTGTTCACACAGACTATTCACCAGGCGGCAAGGAATGTCCATAAGCGTTTGCGGCAGGTGGAATTCCGCACGCAGGCTCCGGATCATCCGATCCTTTGGGCAGCGGATGAATCGTATTATCTGAAATTTTACATTTTCCAGGTCTGCGACGAGAAATAGGAAAATGGCAGCACAGGAGAAGCCTGAAAAAGAGGAGGATACGGAAGATGACGTTAAAAGATCTGGAAATCGGAAAGTCCGCGGTAATCACGGCAGTCGGCGGCGAAGGCGCGCTGCGGCAGCATTTTCTGGATATGGGCGTGATTCCGGGAGCGGAGATCACGCTGATAAAATACGCGCCGATGGGCGATCCGATGGAGCTGCGGATTCACGGCTATGAGCTGACGCTGCGCCTTGCGGACGCGGAAAAGATAGAGATAGAAAAGAAAAAAGCGGCGGAGAAGACGGCGGAAGGAAAAACGGATGCGCGTGAGAACCGCAAAAAGATGGCGCATCCGGGACTCGGCGAGGGCGGCCGCTATCATGTGAAGGAGGGCGAGAATCCTCTGGCGGAAGGAACGCTGCTCACGTTTGCGCTGGCAGGCAACCAGAACTGCGGAAAGACGACGCTTTTTAACCAGCTCACCGGATCAAATCAGCACGTCGGGAACTTTCCGGGCGTGACGGTGGACAGAAAGAGCGGTTCCATCAAGGGCTATCCACAGACGGAGATCACAGATTTGCCGGGCATATACTCGATGTCGCCGTACACCAGTGAGGAGATCGTCACGCGGCAGTTTATCATCGGCGAGAAGCCGACCGGCATCATTAACATTGTGGATGCGACGAATATTGAGCGAAACCTTTATCTGACGATGCAGATTATGGAGCTGGATGTGCCGATGGTGCTGGCGCTGAACATGATGGATGAGGTGCGCGGAAACGGCGGTTCCGTGCGCATCAATGAGATGGAGGAGCTGCTTGGCATCCCGGTGGTGCCGATTTCGGCAGCAAAAAATGAGGGTGTGGACGAGCTGATCCGCCACGCAGTGCATGTGGCGCAGTACCAGGAACGCCCGGGAAGAACGGATTTCTGCAGCCAGGATGAGCACGGCGGCGCGGTACACCGCTGCCTGCACGGTATCATGCATCTGATCGAGGATCACGCCAGGGCGGCAGGCATTCCGGTGCGTTTTGCAGCGACGAAGCTGGTGGAGGGCGATCCGAGGATATTAAACGCGCTTGCGCTCTCTCAGAATGAAGAGGAAATGATCGAGCACATCATCAGCCAGATGGAGGAAGAGCGCGGTCTGGACCGCGCGTCGGCGATCGCGGATATGCGGTTTGACTTCATACAGAAGCTGGTGGACGAGACGGTGGTGAAGCCTCAGGAGAGCAGGGAGCACGCGCGCAGCCGGAAGATCGACCGCATACTGACCGGAAAATATACGGCGCTCCCGGCGTTTGCCGGCATTATGGGACTGGTATTTTTCCTTACGTTCAATGTAATCGGCGCGTGGCTGCAGGGGCTTCTGGAGCTGGGCATTGGCTATCTGACGGAGGCGGTCGACGCCTGTCTTATCTCCTGGAATATCAATGAAGCGATCCACTCGCTGGTTATCGACGGTATCTTCAACGGCGTCGGCAGCGTGCTGAGCTTCCTGCCGATCATCGTGACGCTGTTCTTCTTCCTGTCGCTTCTGGAGGACACGGGCTATATGGCGCGCGTGGCGTTTGTGATGGATAAGCTGCTGCGAAAGATCGGTCTTTCGGGCAGAAGCATCGTGCCGATGCTGATCGGCTTTGGCTGTACCGTTCCGGGCGTCATGGCGAGTCGGACGCTGCCGTCTGACCGCGACCGCAAAATGACGATTATGCTCACGCCGTTCATGAGCTGTTCGGCCAAGCTGCCCATTTACGCCGTGTTTACGGCG
>CABRSG010000276.1 GCA_902473545.1 uncultured Lachnospiraceae bacterium
TGCGGATATCTCGATGCGAGCGCAGGAGACGGGGAATCGACGACTGACCTTGTCTTTGGCGGACACAACCTCATTGCAGAGAACGGAACTGTGCTGGCGCAGTCGCCGCGGTTCACAAACGGTATTATTTACGGCGAGCTTGACATCCACCGTCTGCGCAGCGAGCGCAGGCGTATGACAACATACCAATGCGCAGAAAATCCGGCATACGAAAAAATCCCCTTCCATTTAGAGGTTGGGGAGACGGCTCTTACGCGCGCGTTTGCACCGCTGCCCTTTGTGCCTGACGACTGCGGAGACCGCGAGCGCAGGTGCGAGGAGATTCTGACGATTCAGGCGCTTGGCTTAAAAAAGCGTCTCTTGCACACCGGCTGCAGATCGCTGGTGATCGGCATTTCCGGAGGGCTGGATTCCACGCTTGCGCTTCTGGTGGCGGCAAAGGCAGTGGATATGACCGGACTGGACAGAAGCGCGATCCTTTCTGTCACAATGCCCTGTTTCGGCACGACCGACCGCACCTACCGCAACGCCTGTGAGCTGACGGAAAAGCTGGGGGCGACGCTAAAGGAGATCAACATTAAAAATGCCGTGCAGGTGCATTTTCAGGATATCGGTCACCATCCCGACGAGCACGACGTTACCTACGAAAACAGCCAGGCGCGCGAGCGCACGCAGATTCTTATGGATCTCGCGAACAAGAGCGGCGGACTGGTGATCGGGACCGGCGACCTGTCCGAGCTGGCGCTCGGCTGGGCGACCTACAACGGCGACCATATGTCCATGTACGCGGTCAACGCCTCTATCCCCAAGACGCTGGTGCGCCATCTGGTGCGCTACTACGCGGACACCTGCGGTGATGAGGCGCTTGCAGGCGTACTGCTGGATGTGCTTGACACGCCGGTCAGCCCGGAGCTTCTGCCGCCGAAGGACGGCGTGATATCTCAGCGGACAGAAGATCTTGTCGGACCTTATGAACTGCACGATTTCTTCCTTTATCATATGCTGCGCTGCAGCGAAGAACCCTCCAAGGTTTACCGTCTTGCGAAAAAGGCGTTCGCGGGTACCTATGACGAAGAAACCATTCTGAAATGGCTGAAAACCTTCTACCGCCGGTTCTTTGCGCAGCAGTTTAAGCGTTCCTGCCTGCCGGACGGTCCGAAGGTGGGAAGCGTGGCGGTATCCCCGCGCGGCGACCTGCGGATGCCGAGCGATGCCTGCGTTCGCATCTGGATGCAGGAGCTGGAGCGGCTGCAGGCGGAGAACGTTTAGGCGATGCACGAAAGGACGCCGCTCAGGTCGATCGCCTGCAGCAGCATCTGCGAGGTGTACTGGCTGGATGCCTCGTAGTAAATATCCTTCGTGGACTGTGTTTCGCAGACCTGCACGGCGATCTTATCAAGCGTCGGCTGCATCAGCGGGAACATGGCTGCGGAAGTCTCGCTTAAGGTTACAAGCTGGATACCGTTGATGTGGTCGGCGTCGACGATCACCTGCAGATCCATCACATTATTGTTTAATGTGACAGGCGTGGAATACACGCCCGGTACATAAGCCGATGTCCGGGCGGTCTGAGGCGATGTATCTTTCTGCGGACGGAACATCAGAAACAGCAGGATGAGCAGCGTGATGCCGAGCGCGGCAAAGATGGCGGTGTAGATGACTTCTCGCTTTTTCATAATAATGATTTTGGTTCTGGAACTCATATGCAGTCCTCTGGGTATGTATTCTGTACATTCTATGCGGAAGCATGAGCAGACTGAACAGGGAATAGAAAATTTTTTATAGGAGGTTTCCCCATGAGTTATATAATTTCAACCGATACAACATGTGATTTTCCGGAGGAATACTATCAGCAGCACGATCTGAACGTGCTGGCGCTCTCCTACATACTGGACGGCGAGACGTATTTCCGCGGAGGAAAGGAATTATCATCGGAGGATTTTTATGCGAAAATGCGCTCCGGTTCCATGCCGACCACCTCGCAGGTAAACCCGGAAAGTGCGCGCGCCTCTTTTGAACCGGTCTTAAAGGAGGGCAAGGACATTCTTCACATCGCATTTTCCGGCGGACTGAGCGGAAGCGCAAACAGCGCGCGGATCGCGGCGGAGGAGCTGATGGAGGAATACCCGGACAGAAAGATCATCGTGGTGGATTCCCTGTGCGCGTCGCTCGGCGAGGGGCTGCTCGTTCACAAGGCGATTGAAAAGAAGGAAGCAGGCATGGGACTGGAAGAACTGGCGGCGTGGTGCGAGGAAAATAAGCTGCATATTATCCACAGCTTTACTGTGGACGATCTGTTCCATCTTTACCGCGGCGGACGCGTGTCGCGGGCGGCGGCGGTTGTCGGAACGATGATCAGCTTAAAGCCGATCCTTCATGTAGACAATGAGGGAAAGCTGATCCCGCTCTCGAATGTGCGCAAGAGAAAGAAATCCCTGGAGGCGCTTGTGGACGCGATGGGAAAAAAGCAGGGCAGCTTCGCCGGAAAAAATGACATCGTGTTCATCAGCCACGGCGACTGCCCGGAGGAGGCGGAGTATGTGAAAAAGCTGGTGCAGGAGCGCTTCGGCATCACAAACTTCATCATCAATCCGGTTGGTCCGGTGATCGGAGCGCACTCCGGTCCGGGAACAATGGCGCTGTTCTTTATGGGGGATGAAAGATAGTGAAAAAATAAACGAAAGTCACGGATTGCTTTGGCTTTTATGCATAGAGCGAGACTCCTTTGGGGATACTGTTACAGATAATCCGCAAAGGAGTTTTTATTATGAACGAAATCATTTCTGAGGATCTTTACGAAAATATGCAGTATTTTCACGAAAAGCTCCAGGTGACAAAAAATTTTGATATCATTTACCGGATGCTGTCAGTGGGCGGCAGGGACGCCTGTCTCTACTTCATTGAGGGCTACATCAAGGATGATATCATGGAAAAGCTGCTGGAGTTTTTTCATTCGCTCACGCCGGACGATTTGCCGCAGAGCAGTCATGAGCTGTCGCACAGCTATATCCCCTATGTGGAGGTGGATATGGTGGAGGAGAAGGAGCAGATCATCACAAACATTCTCTCCGGCATCGTCTGCCTGCTGATCGACGGCTATGAGAGATGTTTTGCGATTGACTGCCGTTCCTATCCGATGCGCAGCGTGGAGGAGCCGGATAAGGATAAGACGCTGCGCGGCTCCAAGGACGGGTTTGTGGAGACGCTCGTCTTTAATACTGCGCTGATCCGCCGGAGGATCCGCAGCCCGCAGCTTACCATGGAAATGCTCAGCGCCGGGGAAAGCTCCCGCACCAACATTGTACTCTGCTATATGCAGGGGCGGGCGGACGAGGCGC
>CABRSG010000277.1 GCA_902473545.1 uncultured Lachnospiraceae bacterium
CCATCCTCCTCTGTCAGCGGGTCGGTGGTGAAATCGCCCCATCCGCCGTGTGCAAGGATCGCTGCCATCTCAGAGCCTTCCATCTGGCTTACAAGATCTTCTGCACGCTCTTCGCTGGTCTTTCTCCAGTCTTCATATACATCCAGCTCGCCGTCCTGGTCGAGGTCCTTAAATGCGTATCCATCTTCTTCAATGATCTTTACGCCGGAGTTGGAGGACAGTCCCAGAGTATCGCCATCCTCGTTCTCAATCTTGATCCAGTTGTCGTCTGTAACAGTAACGGTATATTTTGCATCGTCGCCCGGAACCGGAACGTAAGCTTCTGCCTCTGTTTCCGCTTCGGTAGCAGCCTCTGTAGCAGCCTCTGTCTCTGTTTCTGCAGCGGCTTCGGTTTCTTCCTCTGCTGCGCCTGCATTCTTATACGGGTCTGCTGTTGCCGCATCTGCATTCTTGTACGGATCTGCCGTTGCTGCGTCTGCATTCTTATACGGATCTGCTGTCGCCGCATCTGCATTCTTGTACGGATCTGCTGTCGCTGCGTCTGCATTCTTGTACGGATCTGCTGTCGCTGCGTCTGCGTTCTTGTACGGATCTGCTGTCGCTGCATCTGCCGTCTTATACGGATCTGCCGTTGCAGCATCTGCCGCCTTGTACGGATCTGCCGCTGCGGTCTCCGCCTCCGTTTCTTCTGCTGCCTCCGTCTCAGCGGCTTCTGTTTCTTCCGCTGCCTCGGTCTCAGCCGCCTCGGTTTCCTCTGCCGCAGCAGCCTCGGTTTCCGCTGCCGCCTCGGTTGCCGCAGTTGTCTCCGTCTTCTTGGAACTGGAATCTCCGCAAGCGGTAAGACTCAGAGCCATAGTCGAAGCCAGCAGCAATGATAACACTTTCTTTCTCTTCAAAACCTTTATCCTCCTTTTTCTCTTCCTCGGAACGAAGCGGTGAGCTACTCCTCTCCCTTCCGGTCCGGCATTACGGAAACCCTTGCACCTTCTTCCGCACTCTGCCGAATATGTGAAAAATATACCACAGATTTTATTTTTGGGCACACTCTTTTCACAAACTGTTCTTTTTCCTGCGCAAATTGTCACACTTATTCTGTATTGCAGGTTTCGCTTTGTGAAAATTGTACAATTTCTATTTTTCGTTTTTGTGCATTGCGCCAGTTTTTTTATTTTGTGGAAGCGGAATCAAAATCATCAGACGAAACCAGTTTTTTTCCTGGCTCACCGTCAGGGAACCGCCGTATTTCTGCGCGCTGTGCTGGATGCTCTTCACTCCGAAGCCGTGATACGCATGATCCTTTTTTGACGTCAACGGCAGCCCGTCCTTAAACACCGCCTCCTCCTCACAGTAGTTTTCAATACTGATTGTGAGAAACTGCTTCTTCGCCGCCACCGAAAGGTGGATCAGACGCTTTTCCTTATCCGGAATCTTTAACTCACACTCGATTGCATTATCAAGCGCGTTTCCAAAAATGGTGCAGATATCCATCACGTCCATAAAATCCAGAAGATGCCCGTCCGCCACGCAGGTAATGCCGATTTTATGCTTGTCACAGTAGAGGCTTTTTGAGGTGAGCACAGTGTCCAGGATATCGTTCCCGGTTTTGTTCTGCGCCTCGTACACCCGGATCTCACTCTCCATTTCGTCCAGGTAGGCGTTGCGCCTGTCCGCATTGCTCTCCGCGCGCAGCACGGCGATCTGATGCTTCAGATCGTGATATTTGCGGTTTACAAGGTCAATGCTCTCTCTGGACATCTTGTACTGCATGAGCTGGTTCTGCAGCATATCCTCCATGGTGTCGCGCTCATAGCGCAGATGAAATTCGTTCAGAAGCGCATGATAGGCGTACAAAATAAAAAAACCCGCCAGATCCACCCAGGTGCGGATATTAAAAATCTCCGTCTCGATACTGCTGCTGAACGGGGTGTTTTCATACAAAAAGCTTAAGTTACTCATAAGAAACGCAAGCGCGCCGATCATTGCGGCGGAGAACAGCTCGCGCGTGGAAACCTGCAGCATATCGCCGTCCACAAGCACCCTCCGCTCCAGCCTGTAGGCAATATAGAAAACAACTCCGTAAGTCACAGCGACATAGAGCAGACGCACATAAAATACGTCGTTCGGTCTGCCGTGTACCATATAAAAATAAAGCTGCCACTCCAGGGATGCCGCAAGCTCCGCGAGCAGGAAAGCGCGCACCGCATTGTACATCGCATTTTTCAGCGACATCTCGCAGCAGAGCATGATCAGACTGCCCATCGACGCCACCGCCACAAGCATCCCCGGTACCCAGAGGATTTCCGGCAGCATCCCGTCGGCAAGCTGTATAAGCATCTGAACCGCCAGCCCTCCGGCAAGGATTCCTGCTGTGCCTGCCGCGGAATAACGCTTTTTCAAAATCAGAACATAAACAAGACACGCTATCCACTCTGCTACTGCGGTATAATAGCGCGGGACATTCGGGATTACCGGTTCGAATATCATAGCAGCACCTCATTCATGTAAGCGGCAAGCGTCTCCTGGAAAATTTTCCTGCGCGGACGGCTGACTGCCAGCGCATCGCCGCCTACCATTGCGCATCCGTTCTGAATACTGTCCACATGCTCCAGATTCACAAGATATCCCTTATTGCACTGGCAGAAGTGGAACGGCTCCAGCTTTTCACCCATCTCTTTCATAGTACCGGACGTCTCATGCGTGCCGTCCTTCGCGTGGACGATCAGAGAATGCCCCTGGCTTTCTATATAGTAGATATCCTCCGTTGCAATCCGCTTGGAGCCGCCCTTTAAGCGGATCACCAGATAATGCTTCTCCTTTTTCCGCAGACGGCTCACCGCCCGGTCCAGACGCTGCGAAAAAGCAAAATAAGAAACCGGCTTTAAAACATAGTCCAGCGCGTTCACCGCATATCCGCGGATCGCATACTGCGGCATATTCGTGATGAATATGATCGCAACCTCCTCATCAAGCTCGCGGATCCGCTCCGAAGCCGTCATACCGTCCATAAATCGCATTTCAATATCCATCAGGATAATATCGTAAACCGCCTGGTAGTTCGTCACGATATCCTCCCCGTCCTCAAAGCAGGAGAGCTGGATTGTCTCACCGCTCTCCTGTTCAAATTTCCGGATGTAAGCTGTCAGCTCCTGCCTGCATGCTTTATTGTCCTCCACAATCGCAATCCGTATCATCTTCTCTTTCCTCTCTCCGTTCCCCGGCGCCGGTCATCCAGCTGCATATTCTACGATTCATTTCTGCCTCTTCATACTGTCCAAAATCCTCGCCCGGTCGTGCGCTTTCCCGGCGCTTCAGGATGCTTTTATGCTCCGCCCAGA
>CABRSG010000278.1 GCA_902473545.1 uncultured Lachnospiraceae bacterium
CGGCGGCAGGATGCTCACACCACCGATATTGCGGTCCAGATCCCAGGGAATGCCGATGCCGATATGCGTATTAAGACGCAGCGGCTGGTACTGCGTCAAAACACCTACCGTATCTACCCCGGAATTGATACAGTTGCTTAAGGGGAAGTCGATGATGCGATATTTCCCGCCGAAAGTAACTGCCGGTTTTGCTACTTTGGATGTCAGAACGCCTAAACGGCTGCCCTGGCCCCCTGCCAGCAGCATGGCAATCATTTCTTTCTTAATCACGTTATCACCTCTTGATGTTATGTTTTAAATGATTATAACACAGCTTTTTAAAATAGTGAACACCTTTTACGCAGTTTTTACAAAAATCACAAAGCAACAGAAGTCTTTTTATGAACTTTTCAGTTTACATCGCCTTATTGCGTCGAAAAAAAATTTTTTTCGTTTATTATTTCCATTTTTGGCAAAGAAAACCTGTCTATTTTTATGGAATACTAATTATTTCTTTCCGCGCACTTTCTTTTTTTCCAAAATTGCGGTATGATGATAATATACTCATTCTATATAGTATAAGGAGAAAAAGCTATGTACAAAATAGATTTTCAGAAACCTGTACACGTTCATTTTATCGGAATCGGCGGCATCAGCATGAGCGGCCTGGCGGAAGTGCTGCTCGACCGCGGATTTAACGTTTCCGGTTCTGACCGCAGCGAATCTCAGCTGACCAGACGACTTGAAGAACAGGGAGCCGCGATTTTCTATGGACAGTGCGCTTCTAATATAAAAGAGGGAACCGATCTGGTGGTCTATACGGCTGCCATCCACCCGGACAATCCCGAATATAAGGCAGCTGCGGACGCCGGTATCCCAATGCTCACGCGCGCGGAGCTGCTTGGACAGCTTATGACAAATTACCGGCTGCCGATCGCCGTTTCCGGTACGCACGGCAAGACGACCACAACCTCCATGATCTCCCATCTGCTGCTCGCAAACGAGGCTGATCCGACAATCTCCGTCGGCGGCATTCTGCCGGCAATAAATGGAAACATCCGTGTCGGCGCAGGGGATATCTTTCTGACAGAGGCGTGCGAGTATACCAACAGCTTTCTCGACTTCTTCCCGAAGATCAGCATTATTCTGAACATCGACGCCGATCATCTCGATTTCTTTAAGGATCTCGACGATATCCGTCGTTCCTTCCGCCGTTTTGCCGAACTGCTTCCGGCGGACGGCACGCTGATCATCAACCGCGCGATCCCGCAGGTGGAGGAGATCACCAAAGATCTGCCCTGCCGCGTGATATATTACGGTCTTGAAGCAGGCTGCGGCCATAGAGCATCCGCGGCTACTCCGCGGCAAATATTACCTATAACGAGCTTGCCTGCGCATCCTTCGACCTCACAAGGGATGGGGAAACGCTCGGCCGCTACGAACTGCGCGTGCCGGGTATCCACAATGTGGATAACGCTGTCGCCGCGCTCGCGCTCGCCGATCTTCTTCAGATCCCGCGCGCGACAGCGCAGGAGGGGCTCTGGAATTTTGTGGGTACAGACCGCCGCTTCCAGTACAAAGGAAAAGTAGGCGGCGTGACCATTGTAGACGACTACGCACACCATCCCACGGAAATCGCCGCTACCTTAACGGCTGCAAAAAACTGTCCGCATGAGACACTCTGGTGCGTGTTCCAGCCGCATACATACACACGCACGAAGGCGCTGATGGACGATTTCGCGAAAGCGCTCTCCCTTGCTGACAAGGTCGTGCTCGCAGACATCTATGCCGCCCGCGAGACTGACAATCTTGGCATCAGCTCCGATACGCTGCGCGAAAAAATCGAGGCGCTCGGCACCGAAGCGCACTATTTTCCATCCTTCGACGAGATCGAAACATTTTTGCTGGAAAAATGTGTACACGGCGATTTGTTGATAACCATGGGGGCCGGAGATGTCGTTAAAATCGGGGAAAAACTTCTTGGCGAATAACTTATCCACATTATCCACACGCTTATGCACAAAATTGCGCAAATTAGCGTGTGGAATTTTTTGTGCAAATCATTGTCGACATAACTCCGGTCGCATAATGTCTCATAATTCGACAAACCTTGATTTCTCCACAATATTTCTGGTTGCATTAAAAACATGAGCTTTTCTTTTGTCCACATTATCCACATAATCCACACGGATTTCCACAAAAATGCCCGGTATAAGTCGTTGTTTTCTTTTTAAAAAAGCTATGATATACTGCTAATGGACGCAGTTTGCGCTTCCCACTTCTTATAAAAAAACATACCGTAACGGCTTCGCGAATCTGCAAAGAAAGTACGTTAGCGGCAAAATGCGGCAGGTGAACAAATTGATCTTACATAAATACCATTCCGGCGATTATACGCTGGTTCACAATCGTTTTTTTGATGAATATATGCCCTCGGCAAATGGGGAGTTCGTAAAGATTTATCTTTATCTGCTCCGCAGCAGCGATACGGATCGCGAGCTTTCCCTTTCTGTGATCGCGGATATCTTCAACCACACGGAAAGCGATGTAAAACGTGCTCTCACGTACTGGGAAAAGAAAAATCTTCTGCAGATCAGCTATACCCCGGACGGCGAGCTAAAAAGCATCACGCTGACAGACGGCGTTTCCTTTCCGGATCCTCAGAAGGATGCGGACTGCACCCGCTCCGCGCAGCGCACGCAGGAGAGCGTCCCTTCTTACGCAGAGGAGACAGCGGTCGTTTCCGGTGCCGGGAACCGTCTGGACAGCTATGTCTCGCACGCAGCAGACTTCCCGCTGCGCAGCGATTCCGAGCCAAAGCGAATCTCTATATCGGCGGACCGAAAAAAAGAGCTTGCCGCGCAGGAGGATATCCAGCAGCTCATGTATATCGCACAGCAATACCTCGGTAAGAAGCTGAGCAGCACAGAGGTCACCAATATTTTATACTTTTACGACGAGCTGCATTTTTCCGTGGATCTGATCGAATATCTGATCGAATACTGTGTTTCCAAAGGGAAGCGCAGCATCAGCTACATCCGTGCCGTCGCGCTGGAATGGGCTTCTAAACAAATTTCAACCGTCGCGGATGCAAAAAAGGATACAAACCTTTACAGCAAGGACTACTACGCCGTCATGAATGCTTTTGGCATCAAGGACCGCGGTCCGGCACAGGCGGAAGCCGAGATGATGACACGCTGGTTCACGCAGTACCACTTCTCACTGGAGGTTGTGCTGGAGGCGTGCCGCCGCACCATCAACCGCACGCATGCACCAAATTTCCAGTACGCGGACAAGATCCTGGCGAGCTGGAAGGAGGCAGGCATCGCCCGTCTGAGCGATA
>CABRSG010000279.1 GCA_902473545.1 uncultured Lachnospiraceae bacterium
CGGAATCCCGCCAAGAAGCATTTCCGCCTCCACGCTCTCCCCCGCCGTAAACAAGATATAAGTGCGGTACAGATCATAAAAAATATGTTCCCCGCCTGCCCGGCGCAGATTGTCAAGACAGGTAAGTGAAATCCCGCTCCACTCACGAACGCCGTTTCTGCCCGCCCGATAATCAATATATGCGTGCAAAAGCTGCAGAATCTCCTGCCTTTTGCGTAGAGAACTCCTCTCCGCCGACGGATGCGGCGCATTCAGTACCTCTACCACACAGCTCTGCTCGCGGCTCTCTGCAAGTACCGTGATGCGTGCAAAATTACGCCCGGCATGCAGCCGGTCTTTGTGGATCACAAACCCAATATGATACGTACTGCCGACAAATTCCTCGGTCGTAATCTTCTGCCGCTCAATCGCAAGAAAAGGCGCGTCACAGGAAATCAAAAGCGGTGCAAAGCCCCAGGTATTTTTCGTCAGCAGAAGCTCCTCACGCTCTCCGTCATCGGGATTCTTCAGAAACAGGTGGTCGGACGCCATACTCACTGTGATCGGCTCCTTCTGCCCAAGACCGACCAGAAACTGCTCCATGCCGCGATATGCTGCCGTTGTTCCCTGCAGTCCCTCATAAAGCGTCTGGCAGTTCGGTCCCCACTGACGCACAAGCTCTGCAAACTGCAAAGAGGCAAACAGTACATACGCCCTGCTAAAATCCTCCTTCGCGAGCTGTGCAAACTCTTCCAGCGTCATCCGCACCGGCTCTGTCTCTTCGCGTCTTTGCTCTGCCGCCTGCAATCGGTAAGGCAGCGTATACTCCCCCGAATCTGCGCAGATCACAAAAGCACCCTCCAGTATCTCCCCATCCTTCAGGCCCGCAGGGTCGGCCCGGAAGCGAAAGGTCTCTTTTCTGCCTGCAAACACCTCCGGCACACAGGTCACTCTTGCATTTGTGGAGTAAACAAATCCCTGCGCCGGCCTTCCTCCGGAGGCCTCCGCCGAAAACTTCCCATGAAACGGGCGGTCCGCCGCAATCGCTCCCTCGATCTTTTCCACGGAAAGCTGCAGCTTCTCCGGCTCATATTCAAATTTCTCATTCAGTAATTCCGCAATTCTCTTTTTCAATGTGTGCTCCTTATAGCCGGAAGGGCCGCAGCAAATACAGTTGTTTGCGGCAGCCCGGTCCTTTCATCTATGATATGCTATTCACAGCATTTCTTAATTCAATATCTTCTTCAGCTCATCCATAAACGTATTGACATCCTTAAACTCGCGGTACACGGAAGCAAAGCGCACATATGCCACTGCATCCAGCTCTTTCAGATGCTCCATCACAATTTCTCCGATAATGCTGCTTGGTATCTCTCGCTCTTCACGATTGAAAATCTCCGTCTCGATTCCATCAATCGTATCTTTGATCTGCTGTGCGGAGATCGGACGCTTGTAGCACGCACGAAGCACGCCGCTCTCTATTTTAGTTCGATCATACTGTTCCCGGTTCTGGTCTTTTTTTATAATGATAAGCGGTATCGTCTCCACCTTTTCATAGGTAGTAAAACGCTTCCCGCATTCGTCGCAGAGCCGGCGGCGGCGGATGGAATTATTGTCATCTGCCGGTCTGGAATCCACCACTCTCGTGTTATCCTGGTTGCAAAACGGACACTTCATGCTGCTTTCCTCCTGATTATATAAAAGCCCGCGGATGTTCCGTGCTCCGCACGCTTGCAATCCTCGCCGTATTCTTACATAACGGAAGGGCTTCTATCAAAAGTATATCGGATTGGAGTCTGGCTGTCAATCGCATATACTGGAGTAAACGCAAAATTTTTTTGAGGTAATCTATGAGAGTATGTGAGCTTCGTCAGAAGGAAGTTATCAATGTGTGTACCTGCGCCTCCCTCGGATGCGTCATTGACGTGGAATTTGACCCGAAGGACGGCTGCATCACGGCGCTGATCGTGCCAGGCGGCAGCCGCCTCTCCTGCTTCTGGGGGCACGACTCCGAGATCATCATCCCCTGGCGGTGCATCTGCCAGATTGGGAAGGATATCATTCTCGTCGAGCTCCCCAAAGAAAAAAAATAAAGATAAGTGATATATCACAAAAAAATCTATGATATGCCGCAAAGTACCAGGTGATCCATTACAAAAGAATACGCACCTTACCGCAGGAAGCTGCGCATACTTTTCAGTGCGCTTTTTTCCAGACGGCTGACCTGCGCCTGCGAGATGCCGATTTCCTCGGCGACCTCCATTTGTGTTTTGCCCTCAAAAAAACGCATATTGATAATGCTGCGCTCGCGGTCGCTCAGCCGCTTCATCGCCTCCTGCAGCGCCAGCGATTCCACCCAGTTTTCCTCTTTATTTTTCTTATCGCTGATCTGGTCCATTACATAGAGCGTATCTCCTCCCTCCGAGTAGACCGGATCGTAAAGACTCAGAGGGCTCTGGATCGCATCCATCGCAAACACGATGTCCTCCTTTGAGATGCCGATTTCCTCGGCAATCTCGTTGATGGTCGGCTCCTTTAGATGCTTCTTGATATAAGCTTCCCGCGTATAAAGTGCCTTGTAAGCCGTATCGCGCAGCGAGCGGCTTACCCGGATGGCGTTATTGTCGCGCAGATAACGGCGTATCTCCCCGATGATCATAGGCACCGCATACGTGGAAAACTTCACGTCCATTTCTATATTAAAATTGTCGATTGCCTTCATCAGACCGATACAGCCGATCTGGAACAAATCATCTGCATTTTCATTACTTGCCGAAAACCTCTTTATGACGCTCAAAACCAGGCGCAGATTCCCCTTGATGTACAGCTCCCTCGCTTCCATATCCCCCTGCTTGATCCGACGGAACAGCTCGTCCTTTTCCTCATTTGTCAGAACCGGAAGCTTTGATGTATTGACTCCGCATATTTCCACCTTGTTCAGTGCCATTGCAAGAACCCTCCTTACGTTCGTTGTGCGCGGGTGCGCATACGGTTTTCATCTCACAAAAAATATGGAACATTTTTTATATGAGACAAAAAATTTACCGGGACGGTTAAAACCATCCCGGTAAAAGAATTCTCACATTGAAACACGTTTATGCGATTTTGCAAAAAATATAAAAATTATTAGACCTTGACAAATCCGGGCTTACTAAGCGTTTAATATCTCCATAAATTCCTCGCCGGTGATCGTTTCACGCTCGTCCAACCTGGCTCTTTCGTACTTTCTCAATCAAAGTCTTTTATTTCTCCCGCTTCTTCCTGTGTAATACACTGATTTCTTACCATACAGGAAAGCACCTGCTCCGTACGCCGGGCTGCAAGCTCACTGTTCTCA